>NZ_JAYGHP010000013.1 GCF_034932065.1 Crocosphaera sp. UHCC 0190 | reverse complement strand
GCTTTAATCAAGTCAGGTTGAGATTATGTCTTGCAACCCCGTCATAAGTTCATTTGTTTGCCCACTGAGTTCTAGCGGGGTTCCAAGCCATAATCTTTTTTGGGACGAAAGATGTGCGGAATGTGGGTTAAGTATTACGGGACAAGGAGAAGTTTTACTCAATGGGTTAGGAGGGCTTTATCCGGTTACTATTGATGGGGAATATCTTGTCAATTTGGCTTATTTAGTGGCCTTTGAAAATAGTCTTAAATATGAAATTACTCAGTTATCAAAAAAAGCCATAGGCTCATGGTTTAAAAAACAACCTTTATTCATGAAATTTACGGGACAAGGAAAATTATACTGTCAAACCCATCATGCTAAAACCTGGGGGCATTTAATCGCTTCTAGATTAAAGTCAAAGTTATAAATCAGGTAATAAGGGTCAGTAAGCTTAGAAAATTATCTAGTAATATCTTGATTAAATCATTAATATGGTGGAGTCTCAAGGGATTAATTATCAAATTGAACATACCCCAGAAGCAGCCGTTTTGATTCTAAATTTAAAGCCAGAACAAACAATTTTTATCAGAACAGCAACCCTAGCAGCGAGAGATGTCTCAATTCAAATTGGCAAGATTATTCCCACTGATGATTTAAGAATGACTGAAGGATTTTCCAGTCACTCTTATTTAAGCATTAATGAGGTTCAAGCCGTTAAAATTCCAGGAAGTCTTTATCTTTGTCCTGATATTTTAGGGGACATTAAATATTATCAAATCACCCCAGAAAGAGGCATAATTATTCAGATTTTTTCTTTTCTTGCCTGTGGAAATAATGTCCAGTTAAGACTCTTAGCCTCTTCGATGATTAAACAGTTTAGTCAACGGGATTCCTTCTTTTTTCATCTGGTAGGAATAGGAGAGTTATGGGCAAGTTTTTACGGCAATATTCAAGAGATTTTAGTTGAAGATAATTATCTCATTCAAGTTAGTTATTTAGTGGCTTTTGAAGATACCTTAAGCTATGAAATAAAAAGCCTAAAAGGATTAGATTCTCAAGGACTGCACTCAGGCAACTTAGGCAATTATAATATGTTCTTTCATTTTCAAGGACGGGGAAAGTTATGGATACAATCTCGTTATCGCTATGCTTTTCTGGATTTTTTTGCTCCTTTTATTCATTAAAACTTTCTTTGGGATCTGGTAGCTGCCCGTAATGTCAAGACTTGATGACATTATGATCCCCAAAAGGTCGTAAATTCGTACATCCCCCAAAATTCACTTAATTTACCCCTTGACCATTCCTAGTTATCTTTTGTTACATAAAGTTAAGCAAACAATCCTTGATCCCAAACTCATTGAGTTAATCATGAACCTCATGATACTCATGACCATTTGCCAGGAGCTATTGGCCGTAAAAACTAATCGGAGAGTGATCTCATGGCACAAGAAGGCATACCTTTAGAGGAGATGACCCTGCGACAGCTACGAAAAGTAGCCAGTGAATATAACATCTCCCGTTATAGTCGGATGCGTAAAGCGCAACTACTCAGTGCAATAAAACAAGCCATAAACGAACAAACCCCTTTTAATCAGCCCACCGTTCAAACCGAACAAATTTCCCATAGTCAACCTAGCATTCAAGAGGAGCAACAAGTGGAAGCATCCAAATTTGAAGTTGGACAAGAAGACAACATCATAGAGAGTTTAGCCGATGTTGATGACGGCCTCGGTGAGCTTCCCGATGGTTACGGAGAAAGCCGCATCGTCCTTTTGCCCCGTGACCCCCAATGGGCCTATGCTTACTGGGATGTTTCTAACGAAGCCAAGGAATCATTACGTCGTCAAGGAGGACAACAACTCGCTTTACGGGTTTATGATGTCAGTGATATTGACCTCAACTATCAAAGTCCCCACAGTGTTCAAGAATACCTCTGTGATGAAATGGCCCGGGAATGGTACTTACCCGTCCCTGTGAGCGATCGTGACTATGTTATCGATATTGGCTATCGTACCTTTGATGGTCGTTGGTTAATTCTGGGCCGTTCCGCCCCTGTCCATGTTCCTCCTGTTTATCCCTCTGACTGGGTAGAAGACATCTTCGTCACTGTTAACTGGGAAGAAGACTTACAAGGTAAGACAGTTTACAAACTGGTTCCCCCCACTCATCGTCAAGGGGCAGTGGCTGGTGTTGACAGTCCTATTTATGATGAGATTTATGGCATGGCCCAAGGCGCAGAAGGGCAACGGATTTCCGGTTCTCTCTTTGGTTCCATGCAGCACGTAGCTGCTTCCGTGGTAAGTTCTTACGTTCATCAAGAAGTTCTCAGTTCCTACGTCTTCCCCTCTGGGGTAGGTATGTGGGCAGTTCCCACCGTGTCCGGTTTAAATATGTCCGGCGTTGGCTTTGCCTCAGAAGCTCCCGTACGTCCTCGCAAGTTCTGGTTAGTGGCCGACGCTGAATTAATCGTCTATGGTGCTACTGAACCAGATGCGACTGTGACCATTGGTGGCCGTCCTATCAAACTCAACCCCGATGGAACTTTCCGCTTCCAGATGTCCTTCCAAGATGGCTTAATTGATTATCCCATTGTGGCAGTTGCTGCTGATGGCGAACAAAACCGTTCTATCCACATGAAGTTTGAACGGGAAACTCCTTCTCGTCATACAAATACCAAGGAAGAAGCGGTTTTAGAATGGCTGAGCTAGTCTAACCTTTGTTCAAACCTTACTAACCTTCAAACCCCTGAAACTATTTCATCAGGGGTTTATTTTTTGATAGATAATTCCCTCACTCTAAAGCCTGGGATTATACAAACGAAGCCCGCGAAGACGGGCTTTGATATTATAGCTGAACTCTTTAGGGTGTCAGCTTCAGGTAGTTAAGCAGCAATCGCATCTTCATAGGGAATAAATAACTTTTTAGACGCGCCACAAATGGGACAATACCAATCATCAGGAATGGCTTCAAAGGGAGTTCCTGCTGCAATAGCTAATTCTAAACAACGAGAAGCAATGGCTTTTTTATCTTCTTCTGTTAGGCTAGAAAGGTCATCAATCACCAATTCAGGATGTAATAAACGAAAATGAGCAAACGCGTGTTCTGTTTCTTGATTGGCGGTTTCTTTAAACAGTTTTGATAATTCTTTCATTCCTAACTGTTTTGTGACTTCGGCAAAAAAAAGATATTTGCGGTTTGCCATTGATTCCCCACCAAAAGCTGCCTCAAGATTTTTGGCTGTATTAGCATTGGACATATCCATAAGTGTTTTATCCTTCCTGGGATTATTGATACTCTACAGGATAATTTAAGGACAATTTTGTTGCCATTAAAATGAGTTAAATCTTGAAGGGGTTTAACATTGGTAAAAGCTGAAATCTTGTTGTAGGGGTCAACAGCCGTTGACCCCTACTTTGGCTTGACTTTGTGTTAAAGTTTTTTTGTTATGATCAATTTAGGGTTTCTGGATCAAGAACAATGTTATTAAAACTTTTAGAAAAATTAGGACGCAAACGCATTATTTATGACCGAGATGGTATTAATCCTTATTTAGAGCGTTATTATCTGCTTTTCCCGGATAAACTTCTAGAAGAAGATACAGCACGAAATCTTCCCTTTAATGTCATGTTACATTATATATGTTTGAGTGATCCTGATGACTTACATGATCATCCTTGGTGGTATGGAACGTTAATTTTAAAAGGGGGTTATTGGGAAATTACCCCAGAAGGAAAATTTTGGCGTGGCCCCGGCCATTTTCGTATTCGTTCCCCTCAGTCTTTACATCGTATCGAAATTCCTGAAACTTCTCAAGGGTCTTGGAGTCTATTTTTTAGAGGGACAAAAGTAAAAGATTGGGGCTTTATGCAACAAGGAAAATGGCTTTATCATAAACAATATTTAAACCAACGAAAAAATGCAAACTCTCATCAATTAAATGGTTAAATCCAGATGAATATGTTATTGCTCAAAACCCAATTAAATCATTTATCATAAATGTTAATTAAGCTAAAAAGGAGATGAAATTATGGCGGTTGATTATGATATTATTGTTATCGGTGGTGGGTCTGGGGGGTTAGTTGTTGCTAGTGCAGCAGCCCAACTTAAAGCTAAAGTTGTTCTGGTGGAAAAAGAACGTTTAGGGGGCGATTGTTTGTGGTATGGCTGTGTACCGAGTAAGTCTTTAATTCATGCCGCTAGAGTGGCTTATGAAGTTAAAAATAGTGAACGATTTGGGGTTTATTCTCATTCACCTACTATCAATTTTTCCCAATCAATGGAATACGTTCAAAAGGTAATTAGTGCCATTGAACCTCATGATTCTCCTCAAAGATTTGAAGGTTTAGGGGTTGAGGTTATTTTTGGATCGGGACAATTTATTAATCAGGATATATTTGAAGTCAATGGACGAAAATTAACGGCCCGTGCGTTTGTAATTGCTACAGGTTCTCGTCCTGCTATTCCACCAATTCCTGGGTTAAAAGAAGCAGGATTTTTAACCAATGAACAGGTCTTTTCTTTAACAAAAAGTCCTGAGTCTTTAGGCATTATTGGGGCTGGCCCCATTGGCTGTGAATTAGGTCAATCTTTTCATCGTTTAGGGGTAAAAGTAACTTTGATTAATAGCAGATCTCATCTCTTACCAAAAGAAGATCCTGAAGCGGCTGATGTGATAGAAAAACAGTTTATTAAAGAAGAAATTAATATTATTAAAAATGCCAGGGCTGACAAAGTTGAAGTAATTGATGGCAAAAAACATTTATGGGCAGCAAATAAAAAAATTATCGTTGATGAAATATTGGTTTCTGCAGGTCGTTCTCCTAATGTAGAATCTCTGAACTTAGAAGTGGCAGGGGTTGAATACGATAAAAAAGGGATTAAAATTAATGAAAAACTGCAAACAACTAATAGAAAGATTTATGCTTGTGGTGATGTTATCGGGGGTTATCAATTTACCCACGTTGCTGCCCATGAAGCGGTAACAGTGATTACAAATGCCCTATTCTTTCCCATTAATAAAGTTAACTATCAGGTAATTCCTTGGGCAACTTTTACCGATCCTGAATTAGCAAGACTGGGGTTAACAGAAGCCCAAGCTAAGGAAAAATATGGAGATGATGTTTATAGTTTAAAACAAGAATTTGCTGATGTTGATCGCGCTCAGGCAGAAGGAGCAACCCTCGGATTTGGTAAAATTATTGTACGGGGTAATGGGACAATTTTAGGGGCCCATTTAGTGGGAAAATCCGCAGGAGAATTAATTCATGAAATTGTTCTTGCTATGGCCAATAATCTCAACGTCTCTGCTTTATCAGGTATTCATATTTATCCCACATTATCAGAAGTCAATAGTAAGGCTGCTTTATTACTCAAAAAACAAAAATTTGCTAAAAATGAAGGGTTAAAGGGACTTTTGTCTAAGTTTTTTGGTATTAGGCGATCGCTCGGTTAATCTCAGGGTTAATAATTTGCTTTTAATCCTTAAAGATTAGATTTTTTTTGCTACAATAATAACTATATTTTTAGAATTTGAATTCAATATGAATCACCTGAATTTTCTAGGTCAGAGTTCTGCAATTTGTTTAGGAATTTACAGCATTTTTAGTATCCCCTTTATTACCCCAGTCATGGCACAAGAACAAATATTACGAACCTTAACTGTCACGGGAGAAGGTATTGAAAGAATTTCAACTACCCTCACTGAAATTAGCTTAGGGGTAGAAATTTCAGGAAAAACGGCGACGGAGGTACAGGAAAATGTGGCGCAACGGACATCGGCAGTCGTTAGCTTCTTAAAATCTCGTCAAGTAGAACATTTAGAAACCACAGGAATTGGCCTTCAACCTAACTATCAATATGATAATAATCAAAGACGTTTAGTAGGTTATATTGGCACAAATACAGTAAGTTTTCGCCTCAAAACTGAAGCAGTCGGTGGTTTGTTAGATGAAGCGGTTAAAGCTGGAGCTACCCGAATAGATAATGTTAGTTTTACGGCAACAGAAACAGCTATTTCACAAGCACAAAAAAAAGCCTTACAGTCAGCAACCCTAGATGCACAACAACAGGCAAAAGCTGTATTAGATACGTTGAATTTTCAGTCTCAAGAAATTATTAATATTGCCATTAATGGCGCAAATGTTCCTAAACCTCAGTTAATTCAAGCAGCAGAAACCTTTAAAACAACAGCCAATGCTCCCCCAATCACCCCTGTTATTGGGGGAGAACAAACAGTGAGAGCCTCTGTTACTTTGCAAATTCGGTATTAATGACATAACCAAGCAGACAATCATTGATCATAACTGCTGTATTGATTGATACAAAAAATATGATGAATTGTAAATTTTTTTGCTGGCAGATATATCAAATCTTTCCTAACTTTAACGAAAGGTTAAGAGTTCTGATTTTGAAGATAAAAAGCATGAATACGGGGTGGGATCAGTTATAAAGCGCAGCTATCGCTTTTTCTAGTCCTAACTTTACAAATTATGAACAAAGAGGATAAATTAGTTTATTTGTTTATAATATAAATGATAGCCAGGATATTTCAATCGGCCTTGGTTAGCGTTTCTCCTACAATTAGGCTTTAAAGAGAATCAAAAAAAAATTTTGAGAAATCAAATGGTTTTATCGATTTTTAGTCTAAGTCAGGGGGGAATTTGTATGTTGTTTAAAGCAATGAGTTGGGTGATAGGGACGATAGTCTAAAGTCTAGCTGAGGTGTTTAAATGTACGAAGACTTTAATTACATTACTGATAATAACTTTTTAACAAATTATTGGTGGCACGAAAAAGTCGTTTGTCAAAAGTGTAAAGGAAATGGGAAGTTAATGGCTGCAGATAGTCAGAATATGACTGCTTGTCCTGTCTGTCACGGAACAGGGAAAGTTCAACGTCATCAACAACAAGACGCTTCTGTGGCTTAGTGTTGATGACAGTAACAAATTATCTAGTAACAGGGGACTGATCCCCGTTAACTTCAATGTAGGGGCAATTCATCAATTGTCCCTACTGCTTATTGCATAAACTCGCAAACTGTTGTAAGTCATTCTTCTTTTTAGGGGACAAACTACCTAAGAAAAAAACTGTAAGGTGGGCAATTCCCACCCTACTTAGTGTAGATCTAAAGTTGTTTGTATTCCTGTGGTTTCCCGTTGCTTTTCAGCAGATTTCAGGACTTCAAACATCAACCCAATATCAATACGTTTTTTTTCTTCTAAAATCTCTGGAATGGTGACAATTTGTATTTTGTCAACAGTCTTATTCATATATTTACCTTGATAAATACCCGCAGCTTTAGCAGTTTTGATCATGTCTTTGGTGGGAGGTCTTAAGGTGATAAAAATGCCAATAGCAGCTTGTTGTAGAATTATAGTTCCCTGTAAATCTCGAATATCTCCTGATTTTACTTTACCTGATTTTACTTGAAAAATTATTTTTTCTCGCTCATCTTTATCTCCTTGGAAATAAGCAACCCCATCAATGCCTTGATCTGCCCCTTTTTTGGTATTAATGACGGCGCGGTTATTACTGTAGGTTAAAACTGCCCATTTCTCAAATTCTTTACGGGTACGATCATCGGTTTTGTTAGCTAAGGCGATCACAGACTTTATGTCTTTAGGAATACCATTGAGTTGTATGTTATCTAAAACGTTTTTACCAAAGGAATCTTCGAGTCGTTTTAAAATGAGACTAATACTTTGATAAGTAATATCAATACCAATCCAAGGACGATTTAATCTTTCTGCTACTGCAATGCTTGTCCCACAACCACAATAAGCATCTAGAATTATATCCCCTTCATTACTGCTTGCTTTGATGATTATTTCTAATAATGCTTCAGGTTTTTGTGTGGGATATCCTAATCTTTCTTTAGCTGTATTAGTTAAAATTGGTATTTGCCACCAATCAAAAGGAATACGTCCTAGTTCATGCTTTCTTTGATAGGCTTTCCCATTAACTATTTTATGTTCAACTTTTTCTGGAGAAGAATAAGCTTCTCTTACTAAATCAACATTAAAAACGAAATTGTTATTTGATTTACAATAATACAAAATTATATCATGTTTTTTAGAAAAATGAGATTTACTAGCACCACCTGAACCATAACACCAAACGATTTCATTTTGAAAATCTCCACCTTGACAGCAAAATATAGCATCTAAGATGATTTTTAAATAATGACTTGCTGTGGGATCACAATGTAAATAAAAACTCCCTGTCGGTTTTAAAACGCGGTGAATTTCTACTATTCTTAAGGTCATACTTACCAAATAAGCAAGCAAACTACCTTTCCCTAAAACTTTAGTTAATCCTGAAATTAAATCAATACTTTGACTGGTAAATTTACCATAATAGTTTTCTTGAATTTCTGCTAACTCTTGATTAGCATGATCATCCCAAATCCAAGTATCCACAAATGCTTGTGCCTGTAGTTGATCTTCTTTGCCAAGATTATGATAAATTTGATTATAATTACGTTTAGAATTAAAGGGGGGATCAATATAACATAAATCTACTGATTCATCTTTGATATGTTTTCTTAAAACTTCTAGATTGTCCCCGTAAAAAAGTTGATTATTCATCTTTAATTAATTTGGAGTGTAGAGTTAATCCCAAACAGATTAAATACTACAATAATTTGAGAGGTTAAGCATTCATTCTTAAACAAAATTATCCTATAAAATCGTTGAAAAAATGTTAGTAATGGTGTTGTATTCTCTACAATGCGATCGCCCTCCCTATTGATTAACCAAAATTATTAAACCTTGTATAAAACATGATTTATTTCAATCAATCAAACCTCTTAACATAACTTCACTGAGAGCTACTTTTTCCTGATTTTACTAAAATTTGCCCGAAAATGAGATTTTGGCTATTTTCAGAATGCGTTATACTAATGTTAGATCCTAGAAATCTGTCTAAAAATCAAGTTACACATCTCAAAGCCCTATATTCCGTTACTCCCCTACTTCTCTCCATCCCCAAAAATAGCCCGATTTGAGCAGTAACCCCAACAATACATAGTTACTAATAAACAAGAATTGTAAACTGAGCTTGACAAAAAACTCATAGATTTGTAGGGGGAATTCATGAATTCCCCCTACTGTTGTGATTGATACAGAAAAAATAGATAAAATGATTAATCTTTTAAGACTTCGTTTATTGACTTAAAGTATGATGATTTCATGACAGAATATTATAGGTAAACATCAAGATTTATAGAGACTGTACTAAAGAATAGTGTGGTTTAGAAATATTGTTGAAATTATTATTAAATGAACCTTAAACAATAAAAGAATTTAACAAAAATTACTGCATAATTACAGAAAAACCTATCAGAGACAGTCTATGGCTAATGTTCTTTGGCTGCAAGGCGGGGCCTGTTCTGGGAATACCATATCCTTTCTCAATGCAGAAGAACCGACCTTAGTAGACTTAATTACCGACTTTGGGATTAATATCTTATGGCATCCTTCCCTCGGTTTGGAATTAGGCGATGATTTACAACAACTCTTACAGGACTGTGTTAGTGGCAAAATTCCCGTCGATATCCTAGTATTTGAGGGAACAGTCGTTAATGCCCCCAAGGGAAGCGGAGAATGGAACCGTTTTGCGGGTCGTCCCATGAAAGACTGGTTAGCAGATCTTTCTAAGGTTGCCGCTTTTGTGGTTGCCGTGGGAGACTGTGCCACCTATGGGGGAATTCCGGCCATGGAACCCAACCCCAGCGAGTCCGTAGGCTTACAATTCCTGAAACGGAAGGAAGGGGGTTCTCTAGGGACAGACTATCGTTCTCAAGCGGGTCTACCTGTTATCAATATACCGGGGTGTCCTGCTCATCCTGACTGGATTAGTCAAATTTTGGTAGCAGTGGCCACGGGGAGAGTGGGAGACATCACCCTTGATGAGTTTCACCGTCCCGAAACCTTTTTCCGTAGCTTTACCCAAACAGGTTGCACGCGGAATATGCACTTTTCCTATAAAGCAAGTACCCAAGACTTCGGACAACGTACCGGATGTCTCTTTTATGATATGGGTTGCCGTGGCCCCATGACTCATTCTTCCTGTAACCGTATTTTATGGAATCGGGTATCTTCTAAAACCCGTGCGGGAATGCCCTGTTTAGGTTGTACCGAACCAGAATTTCCCTTCCATGATCTTAAACCAGGAACAGTCTTTAAGACGCAAACCGTGATGGGTGTTCCCAAAGAATTACCCCCTGGTATTAATAAGAAAGATTATGCCTTATTAACCGTTGTGGCTAAAGATACCAGTCCATCTTGGGCCAGCGATGACTTTTTTACTGTGTAATAATCTGTAGGGGCATAATATATTATGCCCTTATGTTATAAAACATTTAATCATTCTTGAGAGGAGCAATATGGCAGTTCAAAAATTAGAAATATCTCCGGTTGGGAGAGTCGAAGGAGACTTAGATGTTAGAGTTGATATTGAAGATGGCTATGTAGTCAATGCTTGGACAAAAGCTGAATTATTTCGCGGTTTTGAAGTAATTTTAAGAGGAAAAGACCCCCAAGCAGGACTAATTGTTACCCCCCGTATTTGTGGTATTTGTGGCGCGTCTCACCTTAGTTGTGCATCTTGGGCCTTAGATACAGCTTGGGGTACAGAAGTTCCTCGTAACGCAATTTTAGCCAGAAATTTAGGGCAATTAGTTGAGACTATTCAAAGTCATCCTAGACATTTCTATGCTTTATATGCCATTGATTTAACCAATAAAAAGTATAAGAATAGTCCCTTTTACGAAGAAGCTTGTAAACGGTTTAGTGCCTTTACTGGAACATCTTACGAAATAGCCATTACTACCTCAGCAAAACCCGTAGAATTATATGCTTTATTTGGGGGACAATGGCCCCATTCAAGTTATATGGTTCCTGGGGGTGTCATGTGTGCGCCTACCCTAACAGATGTTACCAGGGGTTGGGGCATTATGGAGTATTTTCGCACCAATTGGTTAGAACCCGTTTGGTTAGGATGTTCCTTGGAAAGATACGAACAAATTCAAACCTATGAAGATTTCTTAGAATGGTTAGATGAGAGTCCTAATCATGCTAACTCTGACCTTGGGTTTTATTGGCGTATGGGGTTAGATATTGGGTTAGATAAATATGGTGCAGGGCCAGGTAAATATTTAACTTGGGGTTATCTTCCCCATGAAGACAAATATCAAAAACCCACCATTGAAGGACGCAATGCTGCCGTCATCATGAAAGGTGGTGTTTATGATAGCTTTACCGATACTCACCAGATGGTAGACCATACCTTCACCCGCGAGAATACCAGTCATGCTTGGTATGAAGAAGGCACTGCTGATGTTCATCCTTTTGATCGTACCACCGTACCCAAAGAAATTAATACCGGAGACTATGAAGGTAAATATTCCTGGTCTACTGCGGTAAGTCATAAAGACTTAGGCCGTATGGAAGTGGGTTCTCTAGCGCGTCAGTTAGTTGCTGGTGGTAAACATGGGGAAAGTTGGCAACATTATGATGGTTTAGTCTTGGATATGTTCAAGAAAATGGGTGGCCCTAGCATTCATTTACGGGAGTTTGCACGGATGCACGAATCCGTTAAACTGTATCGGGAAGTAGAACGGTGTCTGCGGGAATTTAAGTTAAATGACCCCTGGTACATCAAACCCACGGAAAAAGATGGCCGGGGTTGGGGTGGTACCGAAGCAAGTCGCGGGGCCCTTTGTCACTGGGTTGAAGTCGAAGGGGGCAAAATCAAGAATTATCAGGTAATTGCCCCGACTACCTGGAATGTGGGGCCAAGGGACGGTAATCATACCAGAGGGCCTATTGAAGATGCCTTAATTGGTATTCCTATCGAAGACCCCACCAACCCCGTAGAAGTGGGTCATGTGGCCCGTTCTTTTGATTCTTGTTTAGTTTGTACGGTTCACGCTCATGATGCCAAGACAGGCAAAGAATTAGCCAGGTTCCGTACTAATTAAAGTTGGTGTAGAGTGGGCAATGCCCACCCTACTTTTTTCTACTTATGCGCCTCAGAAATTCTGCTAAAATGCTATTCACTCGCTAATTTTTGCGTTATTATCATAAATTATCTAAAAAACAATCATGAAAGCAGAATTGACAGCAATTATTGAAACCGCACAAGAAGGAGGATATTGGGCTATTTGTCCTGAAATTCCTGGTGCCAATGGTCAAGGGGAAACGATTGAAGAAGCCAAAGAAAGCTTAAAAAGTGCGATTCAATTAATTTTTGAAGATCGTTTAGCTGATATTTGATGAAACGAAATAAAGATGATATGTCTAAAACACTTTACGACCAAGATTTTCAAAAGTGGATAGAAACAACTATTTATCAATTACAAAAGGGTGAATTTTCCTCCTTAGATATTGATCACTTAGTTGAGGAATTAACAGACTTGGGAAAATCAGAGAAAAGAGCATTAGAAAGTAATTTGATGATTCTTTTAGCTCATTTACTCAAACTAAAAGTACAACATGATGCACCTTCATCTATGAAAGATAGTTGGTATGGTTCTATTATTGAACATCGTCAACGAGTTCAGAAAAATTTACGGGATACTCCTTCCCTTAAAGCTTATTTTAAAACTGCGATAGAAAATGCTTATTCTGATGCTCGTAAAATTGCCATTAAAGAAGGTAAACTTGCTAAGTTTGGTGTTTCTATTCCTCAAGAAAATGAATATCCTAAAAGTTGTCCTTTTTCTCAAGAACAGATATTAGATGAAGATTTTTATGGTAATTAATAAATTCTGTAGGGGCATGGCATTTTTAAGATTGTGGGTTAACCATTAAATTTGTATTGCTATGGCCATCTAAATCCTTAACTTCATAAATTGTGTCAAATTTACGGTAAGATGATAAATTGTTCTGTGCAGTAACTAACCGCTTAGACAAGACCAGTGAGGAGCCTGTAAACTGGTTGACAGCAACGTTTCCAGACATAAGCAGGAAAAACATCTGCTTATATAGTCTGATTTTATCTAAGTTTTTAGATAAAAGTCGGCAGCTTGTGCCAAAAATCAGCAAGTTGACCAAAAAAATAAGTGATGGCAACATTTCATTGATGACACTGTGTAAAATATTATGACTGATTCGATTCGTATCTTAATGTGCGCTCCCGACCACTATGATGTAGATTATGTGATTAATCCTTGGATGGAGGGGAATATTCATAAATCTTCGAGCGATCGCGCTGTAGAACAATGGAACAAGCTCTATCACACGATTAAAGACCGGGCCATTGTGGAACTCGTGACCCCCCAAAAAGGATGGCCAGACATGGTATTTACAGCCAATGCGGGTCTAGTTTTAGGAGATAATGCGGTGTTAAGTCGCTTTTTCCACAAAGAACGTCAAGGGGAAGAACCCTATTTTAAAGAGTGGTTTGAGGCCAATGGGTTCACGGTTTATGAACTCCCCAAAGATCTTCCCTTTGAAGGGGCCGGAGACGCTTTATTTGATAGAGAAGGCCGCTGGTTATGGGCCGGATATGGGTTTAGATCAGAATTAGATTCCCATCCTTACATCGCTAAATGGTTAGATACAGAGGTTTTATCCTTACGTTTGATCGATGAACGATTCTATCATTTAGATACTTGTTTTTGTCCCCTGACAGGAGGTTATTTACTCTATTATCCCCCTGCTTTTGATTCCTATTCCAACCGCTTAATTGAATTGCGAATTCCCGAAGAAAAACGCATTATTGTAGAAGAACCTGATGCGGTAAAATTTGCTTGTAATGCGGTGAATGTTAACCACACCATCATTATGAACCAGATAAGTGAAAGCTTACAACAACGGTTAACTAATGTTGGATTTGAAGTGGTACAAACCCCCTTATCCGAATTTCTCAAAGCAGGAGGAGCCGCTAAATGTTTAACCCTGCGGGTTAATGAACCTATCTTAGAATCCGTTCATGCAAGTACCCCCGTTGAAAGTCGTACCGTTCAATTACAAGGTCATCTCCTGGATGCAGGGATCATGAATAAGGCCCTGGATATGATCGTTGAGAATGGGGGTAGTTTCAAGGTTCTTAACTTTGAATTAGGGGTTGAAAGACAAAGCACTTCAGCAGCAGAAGTCCGAGTTTCTGCACCTGCTCATGATGTCATGGAAGAAATCATGACACAATTAATTGATATTGGTGCGGTTGCTCCTCCCCAAGAAATCTGTGATATCAATGTAGAATTGGTGCAAAAAGACGGTGTGGCCCCGGATGACTTCTATGTCAGTACCATTTATCCCACAGAAGTACGGGTTAATTGTGAATGGGTATCAGTGCAAAATCAACGCATGGATGCGGCGATTGTGGTTGATCCCAATACTATGACAGCCCATTGTCAGTTATTACGGGATCTTAAAGTCGGCGATCGCGTGATGGTAGGGGTTGATGGTATTCGTACTGTCAGACAAGCAGAAAACCGCGATCAACGCAACGGTAAAAAAGAATTTACCTTTATGGGGTCAGGGGTTTCCAGCGAACGTCGGGTAGAATTGTTGGTGGAACAAATTGCCTGGGAACTTCGCCAAGTAAGGGATCAAGGGGGTAAAGTTATCGTTACCGCAGGCCCTGTGGTCATTCATACGGGTGGGGCCCAACATCTGGCCAAATTAATCCGAGAGGGTTATGTTGATGCCTTATTAGGAGGAAATGCGATCGCGGTTCATGATATTGAACAAGCGATGATGGGGACTTCTTTAGGAGTTGATATGCAACGGGGTATTCCTGTGAGTGGAGGCCACCGTCATCATCTCAAAGTTATTAACACGATTCGTCGTTGTGGTAGCATTGCCCAAGCGGTAGAAGCAGGAATTATTACCAAAGGGGTGATGTATGAATGTGTCAAGAATAATGTTCCCTTTGCCTTAGCGGGTTCTATTCGAGATGATGGCCCCTTACCTGACACGGAAATGGACTTACTTAAGGCTCAAAGTCGCTATTCTGAACTGATACAGGGGACAGACATGATTTTGATGTTGTCTACCATGTTGCACTCTATTGGGGTCGGAAACATGACTCCTGCGGGGGTTAAAATGGTCTGTGTGGACATTAACCCTGCGGTGGTGACGAAATTAAGCGATCGCGGTTCTGTGGAGTCTGTGGGCATTGTAACTGATGTGGGATTATTCCTCAGTTTACTGGTACAACAATTGGATAAATTAACTCATCCTTATCCTTTAGTTGGAGCCGTATAATTTATGTAGGGTGGGCATTGCCCACCTTACTTTTTACCATCTATCATTATTATCCATTTCTTCTTGCAGAAGTCTAACATAACTAATCAGAAATTCCTCAGCATAATAAGGTTGAGGTGTTTTTGTTTGTAAATAGTCAAACCCCCCACTTGCATAGCATTGATTCTATCAATTCCGTAATCAGTTAAATTTGTAATACTACTAGGATCAATTAAGTCTTTTAAAATCTTTTTAGTCTGACTTTTATCATCTAAACTAAGCCCTTTATCTGACAATTCTGCTTGTATTAATAACCCAATAATTAAGTTTTGTTGGCTTTGATAGTCTGAGACAAAATACTCAACAAAATCTGTAGAATTACTAGCAGCTTCCAAGACACCACGACGCACTTCTAAGAACCTTTTAACAGCTTCTTCCTGATGTTGCCAACGGTTATTTTTATTTGATGATTCTGATACTTTGATTATTTTTTGCGGTTTAAATGTATCATCATCAAAAGGATTAAAATTAGGCGCATACGAGCTAATAAAGTTTAGAGATTTTTCAGAAAGATCTACCGTTTTTAACCCGTCTGCTTTCCCTGTCCAAGCATCTTCAAATTCTTCTATTTTATTTACCACTCTCTCTTGATCAGGGATTATCCAATCACGATAGACATCAATTGATTCATAATTAAAATTATCACCGTTTATAGATTCATTAGCTGAACCCGTAAAAGCAATCATGTCTCCCCAAGGAAAATCAAATATCCCAATTTTCTCATGAAATAAACCTATATTGATGACAATATTTTAAACAAGGGCTAAAAAAATCCTTGCCTAAGTGTGCTTTCCCACTGCGATAATGACTGCTGATGTTTCGGATAATTTCCTTTCCTTCAACTGTCAGAGAGGACGGATGATCTATCTCTAGAAGATCTGACATATAATCTGTAATTGTTCTTTTTCCTAGAGTTCCCTAAAATCTCATGATTATTGCAGTGATTAGATAATTTATTTTGTCGTCATTTTTGGGAAAAGTCCTCATAATAAAAAAACAGACCACCACAAGGCAATCAAAAATGGCCACAATTTTAAGACCGTTGAGTTATCGATATCCTTGGTTATACAACACTGTTTCTCGTCTCAGTGCCCTCCCAGTGGGAGGAGAAGAAAAATTCCGTCATTTAGCCCTAGAAGGACTAACTATTACCCCAGACACCAAAATCTTAGATCTCTGCTGCGGTGGGGGGCAAACAACTCGTTTTCTAGTGGAAAAATCCAACGATGTCACGGGACTTGATGCTTCAGCAACCGCTATTAGTCGTGCTAAAAAAAACGTCCCCCAAGCTGACTATGTGGAAGCATTAGCGGAAAAAATGCCCTTTGCCGACCAACAGTTTGATCTGGTTCATACCAGTGTAGCCTTGCATGAAATGGAACCCCAACAGTTAACCCAAATTTTTCAAGAAGTCTATCGTGTCTTGAAACAAGGGGGAATACTTGCTTTAATTGATTTACATCAACCGACTAATTATCTATTTTGGCCGCCTCTAGGGGTTTTTATGTGGTTATTTGAAACAGAAACCGCTTGGCAACTCATAAAAACCGATTTAGTCGCCCAACTCAAGTCAATGGGGTGGACTGAATGTCAACAACGTCTTTATGGCGGAGGAAGTTTGCAAGTAATTCAGGCCAGGAAATAAGATTGATAGTTAGCCCCTCATTATTTAACCAAGTCTATGTCTAAGGCCAAACTCTTACAGCCCGATCTCATTTTAGGTGATACCATCCTCGGTTTAACCCCAAATATCCTGGAATATTATCACATTCAAGGATTAGTCTTAGATGTGGATGAAACCTTAGTCCCCCTTAAAAAAGCCCATGTCTCTGAGGAATTAAGGCTTTGGGTTGACAGTATTCGCCCAAATACCCCGATCTGGTTAGTGAGTAATAATTTAAGTGAAAATCGGATCGGCAGAATTGCTAAGTCTTTAGATTTACCTTACCTATTAGGGGCAGTCAAACCCTCTCGACGTAAGCTTCGTCAGGCAATTCAGGCGATGGAATTGCCTAATTCTCGCGTCGCTATGGTGGGCGATCGCTTGTTTACCGATGTTTTGGCCGGCAACCGTTTAGGAATGTTTACTATCCTGGTTCAACCGATGGTAGATCCGGCGATCGCCACCCGTTCCTATCCTATCCATAATTTTGAAGTCTGGTTGTCCCAAAAGTTAGGGGTGTCCCTGATGTCCCCGAAACATAAGTTCACGAAACATGAAAAACGGAAAAGAAATGAAACATAAAATCTATCTATTTTAGGTAGAAGGGAACAGTTGTAAGATATTATCAACTATCAATCATAGATTTAGCTGAAGCAATGAACGGCGAACCCTTGTTTTGTGTTAACGACTTACGCATTCAATATCCTAATAGTAACCACTGGGCCGTAGATGGGGTATCCTTTACCCTGCAACCAGGGGAGAAATTAGGATTAGTAGGAGAGTCAGGCTGTGGTAAATCGACTTTGGGACGGGCGATCATGAAACTGCTTCCCAACCTAACACAAATTGAAGGAAAGATCCAGTTGGAAGGCCGATCTATTGTTGACCTAAACCCAGAGGCATTGAGACAGTTTCGGGGGGAAGTTGTCGGGTTAGTGTTTCAAGATCCGATGACCCGTCTTGATCCCTTAATGACTATTGGTGATCATTGTATTGAAACCTTGCAAGCTCATCAACCCCAATTATCTCGAAAAGAAGCGAGAAATGTCGCAATTAAGACCTTAGATAAAGTTAAAATCCCCCCGAACCGTTGGGCCCAATATCCCCATGAATTTAGTGGCGGAATGCGTCAACGGGTGGCGATGGCCTTGGCTTTATTATTGAATCCTAAAATGATTATTGCTGATGAACCTACCACCGCTTTAGATGTTACTGTTGCCGCCGAAATTTTGCAAGAATTAACCCGTTTATGTGCGGAAGAAAGTATGGGTTTATTGTTAATTTCCCATGACTTAGCAATGGTAGGAGAATATTGCGATCGCCTGGCGGTTATGAATGAGGGAAAAATTGTGGAAATGGGGAAAATGCAAGACATTTTACACCACCCGCAACACAATTATACCAAATCTTTATTAAAAGCTGCTTTGCACGTTCAAATAGAAGATGAAGAACCCAATTGTCAGGAAATGGGGCAACCTGAGCAAGCAGAGACAACCCCCTTATTAAAAGTTACAAACCTACAACAATATTTTAGTTTAGAAGGAAATTTTATACAACAATTTTTTTCAAAAGAAACAGAAGTTATTAAAGCGGTTGATAAGGTAAGTTTTGAATTATATCGAGGAGAAATTTTAGGTTTAGTGGGGGAGTCCGGTTGTGGAAAGAGTACCCTATCTCGAACCATTTTACAACTTTTAAAAGCCACTGGGGGAAGCATTGAATTTTTAGGGGAAGAATTAACCCAACTTTCGGAAAAAGAAATGCGTCTTAAACGGCGACAAATTCAAATGATTTTTCAAGATCCCCATGCCTGTTTAAACCCGTTAATGACTGTTGGACAAAGCATTGCCGACCCCTTATTTATTCATCAATTAGCAACGACAGAAGAAGCAAAAAATCAAGTTTATCAAATGTTAGAAAGGGTCAAATTAACCCCAGTTGAAGACTATTATCATCGCTATCCAAAACAATTATCAGGGGGACAACAACAGCGAGTTGCTATTGCGCGGGCTTTAATTACCAAACCCAATTTAGTGATTTGTGATGAACCCGTAAGTATGTTAGATGCCAGTGTACAGGCACAAGTTTTAGAATTAATGTCTGAGTTAAAAGATGATTTCCAATTAACCTATTTATTTATTACCCATGATCTTTGGGTTGCCCGCTTTTTCTGTCATCGAATTGCGGTAATGAATCAGGGTAAAATTGTGGAAATTGGAGACACTGAAAGCATTTTTAAACAACCCCAACATCCTTATACTCAAAAATTATTAAATGCTGCCCCTTTATTAGCTATTTAAGCAGTCAGTCGGGGCGAACTTCTGTTCGCCCCGACAACCAATTTGCGGTATAGTTGCCTAATCATGACATAACAACCCCCAAAGCAAAGAACGGGGTTAAAATTGATTAAATCTATTTTGATGGAGCCGGATCAAGCATAATCTCTAATTTTAGCGGTCAATCAGGCTTTAGTATCCGTTATACCATCTAAAAAGTTATCATGAGGAGAATGAACATGAACGCATCAGAAAAAGCCCAAGGCGTAGAAGTGGCGACGAAAATTGCTGTGATCGTCCATTTATTTAAGTCCCATTTTCCTGATGCGAAAGCCGATCTCAAGCCTTGGCGCAATGATCCTGATACCCTAGAGTTAGTTGATCCCCACTCCATCGATATTGGATTTCATTTACCTGGGTGGAGTCCCCGTTTCCAGAGTCGGAGTATGTTAGTACAAATTCGCTTTCATCAAGATCCCCTAGATCAATCTCAACGATTTATCGGGGTAGAAGCCACAGGTTTTAATTATCAGGGACAAGCCTGGCGACTGTCAACCGTAGAAAATTGGCAATTAGAAGGTAATTATCAACCTGCTGCTGATGTTGGGGAAAAGTTAAAATCCTTCTGTCGGCAGGTGTTTGAGGTTTTTAAGTCCCAAACGAATAATCAATTTTCGGCGTAATTCGACTCTTATCGCAATTTTTACCTTTGAATTGCTAAACTTCAGAAAAAGCCAGGACAGTTCCTAGCTTTCTCCAACTTAGGTGTGTTGTGGTCGGAGTTTAATCGTGATGGTAAAGGTTAGCAATCATCTTTATCATCCCCTGGACAGTCTTTGTCATGGACAATAACACTGTCAAGAATTGAGTTAGGGGCGGCAACTGCCATTGTTTCCACACCGAAAACAAGGAGAAGCGCGATCGCCATTCCTGCTGCCAATTTACGTTTCATGGTTAGTTTACGACTCATGGTTAGTTTATCTCCTTTACTCACACCAAAATGAGAAATTTCTCAGTTCCACCGTAATTTGAAATGGTGGAAGTGTAGATCATCCTCTACTCTCAGGATAGGGCCCCTTTCATCGGATGTCAGTCCCATTTTTTAGACCTGATCTGATGTTGTCAGGGGGAGGCGACATGGAAAAAAGTAGAAAAGAGTAGAATGGACAAATAGAATCCATACCCAATCAAATCCTCAAAATCTGTTAACTTAGTCAAGTTTTGTCTTTATCCGTATCATTATTAATGCGATCGCTATGAAACCAAAAGGCTGGGATCAATTCATCAAAGAAGTTGCCAACGAGCAAAATTTAAAAGGGAGACTCAGAGAGATTTTTTTAGTGCGGTTTGCTTACGAAAATTGGCGAAAACCGGATACGGAAGTTTGGGAACTTGCAGAAGCAGCGAGTCACGAAACCTATAAAAAGCAAATGACAGAACTTTATGGTTGTTTTTCGAGTGAACAACCCAATGGCTGTCCCGAATTAGATCCCCGCAGTAAGGGGCCGGGTAAGTTCCAAATCTTACGAGAATGGCTGAAGGATATCAAATATCCTGATTGGAAACAAGCCTCAACCATGCCAACTTTTGGGACGTTTCCTGTCATTGAGACTCAAACCCAGATTAAGGTTGATTCTCCCATTTATATTCCCCGTCCTCCCATTGAATCAGATTGTTGTCAAGGCATTCTCAAACCTGGGGCCCTAATTCGCATTAAAGCTCCTGAAAAAATGGGTAAAACCTCTCTACTAAATACAATTTTAGCTCATGCAGAAGCCAATGATTGTCGCAAAGTTTACCTAAATCTTCGGGCAGCAGAAGGGGCAATGTTTGCGACTTTAGATAAGTTTTTGCGCTGGTTTTGTGCCAATATTAGTCGAGAATTAGGATTAAAACCAGAACTTAATGATTATTGGGATGAGGAATTATTTGGCAGTTTAGTCAGTTGTAAAACCTATTTTCAAAGTTATTTATTAGAAAATATTGATCGCCCTTTGGCTTTAGGATTAGATAATTTAGATCGGGTGTTTGAATATGCTGATATTGCGAAAGATTTTTTACCTATGTTACGCTATTGGCATGAAGAGGCTAACAATTTAGAAATCTGGCAAAATCTACGTTTAGTGATTGCTAATTCAACAGAGGTTTATATAAAATTAGATGCGAATCAATCCCCCTTTAATGTGGGACGACAAGTTAAGTTACCTGGATTTAATTTAGAACAGGTTCTAATTTTAGCTAATTATTATGGATTTGAATGGTCAGAAGATCCGAAAAAACAACAGTTTGCCAAAGATTTAATTGAGATGCTAGGGGGACATCCTTATTTAGTTCGTTTAGCTTTAGATGCCTTGGCTTATAAGAATATTTCCCAAGAAAAATTATTAGAAGAAGCTCCAACTCAAGGGGGAATTTATGGCAGTCATTTACGTCGTCATTGGAATAATTTACAATCTTCTCCTGAGTTAGCAGAAGGGATGAAACAAGTGGTAAAAACTGAAACCGGAGTCCAATTAGAACCCTCTATTGCTTATAAATTAGAGAGCATGGGATTGATCAATTTATTAGGAGATGAAGCTCACCCTAGTTGTGAATTGTATCATCGTTATTTTCAAGATAATCTTTAATCAGTTTATTAATTAATCCTTACTGTTCATCCTCACAAAAACGATAAAACAAATAACTGTCTTTAAAAGCATGTTGATCTAACACATGATGAATAATCCCTCTTTCGACCAAAATTTGACCTAATTCAAGGGCTTCTTCTCTGCTATAGTTTTGATTTTCAACCAGCCAATTAACTGCCTCTGAACCAATAAAACAGGCTGGATAAATATTCAGACGATAACGACGATCTTCAATGCTAACGCCTTCAGGTGAGCGCATGAGTTTAACTAATGTTTGAAGGTCATTATCAGTTAGTCGGTCTTCTAAGGAATCTAATTCATAATTACCCAGGGAATTAACCAAATCTGGCTCAACTTTTTGGTCAGAATTTGATGAAAGTGGAGTGGTCATTTCCGTTGTCGGTAATATTCCTTGAAGCAACTCTTTAAAGTAAGGTGAGCGTAGATTTAGATCTCGTTGGGGAAAGGGAATTTCAATGCCATAATAACGAAGATTCTTTTCAATAGCATAATTAAGTTCACTTTTGATACGAAATTGATGTCTCGGTTCTTGGAGCCATACCCTCAATTCAAAGTTTAAGGCACTCTCTCCAAAGTCTTGAAATAATACCTTGGGGCGAGGGGTTACTAAGATTTCCTGATGCTCCCTAGCGGCTTGTAATAAGGCTAATCTAACTCGTTTAATATCAGAACCATAGGCAACACCAACGGGAATACGAATCGCTGAAGTCGCATCTCCATGAGACCAATTAATGACTTCACTTTCCAAAAAACGGGAATTGGGAATGATAATAGAAACACCATCCCAGGTTTTGATTTGGGTACTTCTAGCCCCCACACTTTGTACTGTTCCTACTAATTCTCCTAACTTAATAAAATCCCCTATCTGAATCGGTCTTTCTAGGATAATAATTAAACCACTAATAAAATTATTGGCAATATTTTGCAGTCCAAATCCAATCCCGACCCCCAACACACTGGCGATAATTGCCACAGCACTGAGGTCAAGTCCCCAAAGTTGTAATAAAATAATGAAGCCTAAAAACAGTAAAATATATTGAACTAAAATAGCCACCATCTCTTGAACGCTTCGATGGGTTCCTAAGCGACTTAAGAGATAGGCTTTTAAGAAAAAAATAACCCCTTTTACAAAAAACCATAAGCCTACTGTTAGGGCCAAAAGTAATAGTAATTGAATCGCCGAATAACTGTTTTTACCTAAACTAAAAATTGGTTGCTCTAACAGCATTCTGATTTGATAGAGTCTACTTCGTGTCATGGGAAATAAATGACATATATAAGTAAAGACACTTAACCAAAGAACGATGGGACTAATTAATAAAAAAATGCGCCAAAAGGGTTGGATCAAGGGTTGTCTTAAATAAACAGTTTCTCTGGGAAGATTCCTCTCACTTTGTTCCTGTCTCTTATTCAACATTCCCAGAAAAATCAACCCAAATTGAATCACACTTGCTCCAAAAACGGCTCCTAAACTCCATAAACCCGCACGACGTAAATAAGAAGATGTTCGCTCAAATTGACCTTGTTTCAAGGCTTTTTCTAGGTGTTTTTTCCAAATAACTGCTTGCTCAAAAGGATTACTCCCGGCAATCACATCCACTTCCGTCACACTGAGTAAATGACGTTTTGTTGTGTGATTGCGAATCACTGTTTGCTGGCGATTTTGAAAAACAATGATATCAACGGGTTCCAGCGATCGCACTTCTTCGGCTAAAATTTCGTTAATTACATTCGCTCGTTGTTGTGCGCTAAAGTTATTGAGAGAGCCAACTTGAAATAATACATGACCATCCACCACAATGGGTGCTTTCTCTGTGGGATTAAGGTTCGGACTTTGGGCGGAAATTGACAGAGGAAGCCAAATAATCATTAAAGTCAATAAAGTCCAGTAAAAATAATTAGTCTTTTTTCTTAAATAAGTAGACATTATCCTTTTCATAAGTTAAAGAAAATTGAGGTATTTGTGCAATTTTTTGTTTAATAGTTTCAATTAATTCTGGGGAACTTGCTCTCCCCGGATGACGTTTATTTAATAAGATATAATCAAATTGGTTTAAATCAAACCCATCTGCCCCATCTTCTGCTAATTTAATCAGAGGACGTTGACTAAGGTGAGGTGCGATATAAGTTGAGGTTAAGACATTCCCTTTGGTCGAAATTTGACTGATAGCTGATTGAGTTGCTTTCCAGGTATCAAGAGACTCTAAATATCGAGAGGTAAAATAGCCAAATTTTGCTAGGGCTAAAAATCCAATGAGTGACCAAATAATTATATATTTTTCTTGTCTAAACCAGGCTTTTTCTGTTGCCATTGTAGCGATTACTGAAACCATTAAAAAGGGAATAATCGGTAAAGAATATTGATGTAATAAATCTTTTTGTAAGAGATCTTGGGATAATAAATTCATGGCTAAAACAGGAATAGCACCCACTAAAGGGGAAAGATGCCTAAAAGATAGACCCCAAATTAAAGGCATTAACAATAAAAGTAAATATTCTAAATTGGCTAAATTAAATAATCCTTGTAATAATAACCAAGGTTTAAAGATAAAGTTGTGAATGATTTCTGCAAAAGAATTGCCTAAATAACTAAATCGAGAAATATGTCGCCCAATATTGGCACTATTATCACTAAAAAAGGGAATAATTACCTGGGTACTAATAATAAACCAAGCAATGCCTAACCCCAAAGCAATAGAACCATATAACTTTTTTTTATTTAAAAATAGTAACCAAATTCCCATAAAAGCAACCGTTAAAGATAAGACCCCTTTACAACTTAAAATAATTATAAGTGCTAAAATGAATATCCCTAATTTATTGGCAAAAGCTGCTAAAATAGCCCACAAAATAGCAGGAATAGCAATTACATCAGGGTGAAAATCAAATAAATTAATATTAAAAAGTAAGGGATACAGTAAATAAACTAAACTAAGGGTTAAAGATTGGTATTTATTTAAACCTTGATGTTTAGCTAAATACCAAATTGGTAAAGCCCCTAAACTTAAAGACAATGCTTGTATAAATAACAACCAATAAACCGACGGATAAAGCTTATAAAATAAGGATAGAGGATAGAAAATCAAAGCCGCATGATCCCCTAAAATATGAATATTTAGAAAAGAAGAAATAGGCGGTTGATTCTGACTAATTAAGTAAATGGCTTGATCAAAAATTGCTAAATCCCAAGCCGTTGACTGAAATAAAATATGTTTTAAAACACTGCAAATAAACAGAATTAATGTATTAATAATAATGAGAAAACTGAGTGGACTAAGGTGGAGTTGAAAAAATTTCATTGAAAAAATCAATATAAAACCGTCATTTTAACCCTTTCAAGTAGCAATTTTCAATTGAGCCACTATCTCTGATGATGGCGATCGCTTACTCGGTGTGTATGGCTTTGGAAAATTTTTAATGATCAACACATAATCATTACATAAACCTTAAACTTAGCATTTTTAACCGAAATTTAACGATATAAAAATCTTTTCTTATTTTAAAGCAAAGATACTAAACATTTGTGAGGATATCTTAGCGATTGTCGTCAAGATAACAAACAAATCTTCATCTGCACACACTGTCCCTAACGAGGAGAAAATGGAAAACTTATTAAAAATTGCTGTTAGCCTAACAACAACAGCTAGTGTGGTTGCTCTGGGGGCAAATGCTGCTCAAGCTCAGTTTACAACCCAATATCCCACTGCTCAAATGCAGGGGTTAAACAGTTGGAATACCGAAGCTATTTTTACGGTAGGCGAAACCATTAATGGTTACACCCCAACCGGGATTTTAGACGGAATTGGAGCCTTTAAAATCAATGATAATACCGTTCGGATTCTGGTTAACAGTGAAATTGCTGCTGGCTTAGGGGCTTCTTACAACCTCAATACCAAAGACGGTAATGCCATCAATGATCTAACCGTTGGCGGTGGTGCTAGAATTCATTATTTTGACATTGATTCTAACACCCGTACCGTTAAAGATGCGGGGTTAGCTTTTGATCAGATTTTTGACCGCGCTGGAAATCTCATTGAAAATGCTAGTCAATTTCCTTCTGGTGCCTCTTTAAACCGTTTTTGCTCTGGTCACAGTTTTGATGCTGGAACTTACGGTTTTGTGGATAATGTGTACTTTGCCGGAGAAGAAACTGGCGGCGGAACCCAGTTTGTCTTAGATGTTGATTCTATTAGCCAAAGTCCCTTGGGTGGAGCCTTATATGCTGCTCCTGCGGTTGGTCGTGGTGCTTGGGAAAATGTCACCGCTCTAGAACCTACCAATGCCAATCAAATCGCCTTACTCTTAGGAGATGATAGATCATCAAGTCCAACGGAAGGGCCAGGCGCACCTCTTTATCTCTATCTTGGAGATAAGAATGCAGTCGGTGATGGTAGTTTCTTAGATCGCAATGGTTTAGCCCAAGGAACCCTCTATGTCTGGGTAGAAGATAGCGGAGATCTTAATCCTTCTACCTTTAATGGAACCGGAAATTCTCGCACTGGCAACTGGGTAGCAGTAGATAATACTGGTACAGATCCTGATGGTTATGCAACACAAGCTGAGTTAGATGCTAACGTCGCTGCTTTAGGTGCTTTCCGCTTCTCTCGCCCTGAAGACCTTTCTACTAACCCCTTCAACGGTTCCCAAGCAGTGTTAGCTTCTACCGGAAGCAGTTCATTTGGCGATCTTTGGGGAACCACCTACACCATTGATAATGACTTAGCTAACCTTACTGCTAGTGTTTCTATTCTTTATGATGGAAACGAGCCAGGAAATCAAGACTTTGGCTTACGTAGTCCTGATAACTTAGACTGGGCTGATGATGGTTATATCTATGTTCAGGAAGACCGCGCATTAGGTGCATTTTGTCAAACCAGTGGAGAAGAAGCTTCTATTTGGCAACTTGACCCCACAACACCTGGAGCAGCAACACGAATTGCTCAAATGGATCGCAGTGTAGTAGCTCCTGCTGGTGTGACTGATCCTTCTCCCAATGATTGTGGTAACTGGGAAAGTTCCGGCATCTTAGATGTTACTAGCCTCTTTAAGACCAAACCTGGAGAAAAACTCTTTATCTTAGACACTCAAGCCCACAGTCTCAGAGATGGAGTTATTGGGTCACAAGGACTTGTAGAAGGTGGTCAATTGGTTTTAGCTTCTCAACAAGTGCCTGAACCGACTGCAACCCTTGGCCTCTTAGCCTTTGGTACTGCTTTGGGTGTTGGTGCTTCTCGTCGCAAACGTAAATAATTGACTGATTACATCAATCTTCTTTAATTGATGATTGTAGGGACGTTGTATACAACGTCTCTACGTTGTTTCTGCCTAAGTTAAGCTTTTTATCATTTTATTCCCCTCAATCTTGATTTTTATTTATAATTTAGAAATACTAAATTTGAAGATTAAGCATTTTTACTGATGAATGAAGAAGCAAATTTGAGTAAAGTGCAAGAACCCATTAATACGGCTCCTCCTCAAGTAAGAGAAATTATTGAACGGGTTTTACAGTTAGAAAAAGAGAAATTATATCAGCGATCGCCTCGTAATATTAATGATGATATCGTCAAAATTGTTAAAGAAGTAATTCAATGAAACTTTTGTCCCTTAAATTATGTAACTTTCGTCAATTTTACGGCAAAACCCCAGAAATATTTTTAGCTTCTGGAACCCACAATACAACAATTATTCATGGCAATAATGGGGCAGGAAAAACCACGTTATTAAATGCCTTTACTTGGGTGTTATATGAAAAATTTACCGCAGCTTTTGCTTCCCCTAACCTGTTAATTAATAAACGGGCGATCATGGAAGCTGAGACAGGTGCATCAGTTGAATGTTGGGCAGAAATTTATTTTGAACATGATCATCAACGCTATCAAGTTAAACGTAAATGTTATGCTTGTTTAGATAAAAATGGCGTAATTCAATACAGTAATAGTCAGTTTTTTATGTTAGTTTCTGGTGAGGATGGTCGCTGGTATCCTCCCCTACAGCAACCGGAAGATATTATTAACCGAATTTTGCCAGAAAGTTTACATCGATATTTCTTTTTTGATGGGGAACATATCGATTATATTTTTCGTGGCAATGATAAAAATAGAATTGCTGAAGATACCAAAGAATTATTAGGCATTAAAGTTTTAGATCGTTCCATTGATCATCTTAAGAAAGTCGAGAAAATCTTTCAAGATGAACTAAAAATTATTGGAGATATCAATATCAAAAAAATACTCAAAGAACAAACAAAATTAGAACAAGAAAAAGAACAACTTATTGAAAAAGAAGACACTATTATCAAGGAAATTGAAGAGCAAGAGTCTCAGCAAAAAGCTGTCTCAACTCGTTTATTAGAATTAAGTGGGGCTGAACAATTAAAACAACTGAAAGAAAAATTAGAAAGACAAGAAAAATTATTAAGAAGTGACTTGTTAGACTCAAAAAAACAGCTTAAACAGTTAATTTCTAGTCAAGGTTATACTATCTTCTTAACTAATATTATCCCGAAATTTAAAGCCATAATTGCTGATTTACGTCAACGGGGAGAATTACCCAGTGGCATTAAACAGCAATTTGTACAACAATTATTAACCAGACAAAGCTGTATTTGTGGTCAAGAATTATTAGAAGGAAGCAGTCATTATGAACTGGTTAAACAATGGATGAATAAAGCGGGAATTGCCGCCGTAGAAGAATCTGCCATTCGCTTAGAATCTCAAGTTTATGATCTAGAACAAAAAGTCATTGATTTTTGGAAAAATGTTGATGATAAACAGACTAAACTTGAACAGTGTCGCTTAGAATTATCTAGGGTAGAGATTGAATTAGATGAGATTAGCCAAAAGTTCCGTAATTATCCTAACGAAGACATCAGAAAATTGCAAGAAAATTTAGATAAAATCAATCAAAAAATTAGAGAATTGCGCTTAGAACAAGGAGGCATTCAACATCAATTAAAAACCTTAGAAAAAAACCTAGAAACCATAGAAAAAGACCTCAGTAAACAGCAGATAAAAGAAGATAAGCAAAGCTTAGCAAAACGGCGCGTTGAAGGAATAAAAGAAGCAAGAGAACGAATTATTGAAGTTAGAAGTCGTTTAGAAAAACAGTTTCGTCTCTCTCTAGAAATACGAGTACAAGAGATTTTTAGTTCGATTTCTTTTACCCCTTATCTTCCTCGTTTAAGTCAAAATTATGAATTAAATTTAATCGAAAATACATCAGGAATAGCAGTTCCTGTGGCAGCATCAACAGGAGAAAATCAAATTTTAAGTCTCTCATTTATTGGGGGAATTATTGATCGGGTTAGAGAATGGAGTCATCGCAATACTTTAATGGGGCCAGATAGTAGTACATTTCCCATTGTTATGGACTCCCCTTTTGGTAGTTTAGATGAAATTTATCGCCGACAAGTTGCAAAATCAATTCCCCAATTAGCGAATCAATTAATTATTTTAGTCACGAAAACCCAATGGCGCGGAGAAGTACAAGAAGAAACTTATAATTATATTGGGAAAGAGTATATTCTAGTCTATTATTCTCCTAAAGTTGACTGTGAAGAAGATACTATTGCTATTAATGGCGTTAATTATGCTTTAGTAAAACAAAGTCCTAACGAATTTGAATACACAGAAATCATTGAAATTTGTAGGGATAATTCATGAATTATCCCTACAGTAAATTAAGTTTTTAATTCAAACTTTTCCGAATATGATTCTCAATTTTTTTCTTCTGATTCTTATCCGTCAGAGAAAAGTCCCCAAAATCCCCACTACTACTGTTAACATGATTCATGATCCGTCGCTTACGATCATCCCCAAGGGGAGTTGGGGTGGGTTGGGGTATGGGAGTCGGGGAAGGAGTCGGAGGGGGTTCGCTAGTCGGTTTTGGTGGAACATATTGCATTCCGTCTGTACTTTGTTTTAAATGTTCGAGAATTCGCTTTTTGCGATCATCAACGGCCATAATTGTTTTGTGTGTGAAGTTTTGTAACTAAATTTGATTGTAAAGGATTTTTCCTGGTGTGACTACTACTGATGATCTTTGCTTACAATAATAAGAGAAGAGCGATCGCCAAAATTAAAACAGCAATATTATGTTGGAAACTATCTTAAAATCAGAAATTATTTATCCGAGTTCAGACGGGGAACCTATGGCAGAAACTTATATCCATTTATACGCTATTTTGACAACTTTGGAGGTATTAAAACAATATTTATCAGGACAAAAAGCAACAGTTTTAGCTAACCAATTTATGTATTATAGTCAAGGGTTTCCTAGAATGCGAGTTGCTCCTGATGTTATGATTATTTTTAATGTGGAACCAGGAGGGAGAGATAATTATAAAATTTGGGAAGAAGGGGAAGTTCCTCAAGTAATTTTTGAGATGACATCCCCAGGAACTCAAGGTCAAGATCAAGAATTTAAAAAGACATTATATGAACAATTAGGGGTCAAAGAATATTGGTTATTTGACCCTAAAGGAGAATGGATCACGGAAAAGTTAAAAGGATATCGTTTGAGAAATGATGTTTATGAAATCATTGAGGATAGTAGCAGCGAACCATTACAATTACAATTAAAAGTTGAAGGTGAATTAATTGGGTTTTATCGAGAAGATACTGGGGAAAAATTATTGATTCCTGAAGAATTAGCCGAAGCATTAACCCAAAAGGAAGCTGAGTTAACCCAAAAAGAAACTGAATTAGAAGAAGAAAGACAAAAGGTTTCCGAAATGGAGTCTATTCTCGAAAAATATCGTCAACAATTTGGCGAACTCCCTGAATAAATTGATCTTGATTATCTGTTATGTTTCCTACAACTGACTATTTTAACGAAATCATCCATCATTGCCAAAATAGTAGCATTGGCAAACAATTACCCAATGCTTTATATGTTCATAGAAGTGCGATTAATTATCTTGAACTGATTTTACAAGAATATGAACAAAAAGCACGAATTACTGATGATATAGAACAAGCAACAATTGTTAAATTTAATACGGATAAACCGAAAATTTCTTATTTGTTTTATCCCAACTTTGATCTTGATCCTCATCCCGAATTAACCTTAAGTATTGTAGTTAATTTAGAGACACAACAAGCAAGTTATTGGGACTATACAGAAACAAATAATCCTCCCATACTCCATCGCAAAGAAACCTTTGTTACTGCTGACTATCCTCACCATGAAATCTTTGAACATCTTACCTATATTGAAGAAAAATTAGGATTATTAAAATTAACCCGTTCCATTGGTACTAAACTAGAATGGGAACAAAGATTAAACCGTTATCGGCTGATTTTTGAAGGTCATTATTTGGCTTGTCTACGTCCTTTAAATTCCAGTGAAATCTTACCCGTAGAAATTGAAAGACATAAAGCAGCAATAGTTAGAAAAAGCTTATCTCGTCCCGTTCGTTTAGCTTTAGAATCATCATTATTTGTCCCAGAAACTAGCTTTTTTGACTATGGATGTGGTCATGGAGGAGATATTGAACGCATTGCAGCAGCAGGATATGAAAGCGCAGGATGGGACCCTTATTATCGTCCAGATGTGCCTAAAAATCCGGCTAATATTGTTAATTTAGGTTATATTATTAATGTTATTGAAGATTTAAAAGAAAGACGAGAAGCATTGATTAAAGCATGGGAACTAACCCGTCGTATTTTAATTGTTTCAGCACAAGTATTAATTGATGATCGAGATCGGGGAGTTGTTGCTTATGGAGATGGGATAATTACCAGTCGTAATACTTTTCAAAAATATTATGAACAAGAAGAATTAAAAGCTTATATTGATCAAGTTTTAAATGTTGATGCTATCCCCGCAGGTTTAGGCATTTATTTTGTATTTAAAGATGAAGCAGAAGCACAAACTTTTAGGGTTTCTCGCTTTCATTCTCGCGCTGCAACCCCTAGAATTATTGTCGAAACTAAACGATTTGAGGACTATGAATTAATTTTACAACCCTTAATGGACTTTCATACAGAAAGGGGTAGACTTCCCATTAATGGAGAATTAGAGTTAGAAAATGAGGTACAATTAAAAGAACACTTTAGAACCTTTAAGCAAGCCTTTAAGGTTATTTTACAAGTAACTAATGAAGAAGACTGGGATATGATTACGCAAAAGCGTCGCCAAGATTTATTATTGTATTTAGCTTTGAGTACCTTTAGTCATCGTCCAAAAATGCGAGAATTATCTCCTAAAGTTAAACAGGATATTAAGTCGTTATTTGGCAGTTATAATAGTGCTTGTCTCTTAGCTGATGCGATGTTGTATCAGGTAGGCAATTTAGAAATTATTGCTGGATTATGTCAAAATAGTTCTGTGGGAAGAAAACTTAAAAATTCCCTACTTATTCATATTAGTGCTTTGGAAAGTTTAGAAACTTTGTTACGTTTATATGAAGGATGTGCAAGTCGAACCGTAGGAAGATTAGAAGAAGCAAATGTTATTCAATTTTCTTGGCGTATTCCTAAGATTACTTATCTATTTTATCCTGATTTTGACACTAATCCTCATCCAACTTTACACACCAAAATGCAAATTGAATTAGGTAATTTACGGGTCAATTATTCCGATTATTCTCAAGATGAAAATCCGCCTATCTTGCATTATAAAGATAGTTTAGTGACTTCTGATTATCCTTTGTATGAAACCTTTGCTAAACTAACACAACAAGAGCAAGATTTAGGGTTATTAGAAGATTATCACAAAATTAATCGGTTACAAGGATGGTTACAATGTTTAGCAGCAAATAGAATAATAATAAATCAGTATGATTTACAACAGCAAAAAGATGATTTAATTGACTAGAAATAATTCATTTTATGGGTTCTAAGGGCGTTTGGTTTAATTCTTCTTTATAAGTTGACCAATGGGGAAGAAATTGATCCATTAATTGTCTAAATTTTTCGTTATGATGTCGCTCAAAAAAATGGGTCATTTCGTGAACAATGACGTATTCTAGGCAATGTTTTGGGGTTTTAATTAATTCTAAGTTTAGCCAAATTCTTTGAGCTTGAATATTACAGGTTCCCCATTTAGTTTTCATCTTTTTAACTCCCCATTCTTTAACCTCAATTTGCATAATTTCTTCCCATTTTCTTATTATAGCAGGAATTTCTGCTTTTAGTTGTTGTCGATACCAATTAATTAAGGTTTGTTCTCGTTGATTTTGTTCGCTTCCTTCTCTTACATAAAGGTCAAGATAAGTATTATTTCTGATTTCTACTTTTGGGATTTTAATATCATAAATTACGTTTAACAAGTAAAGTTTTCCCTGATAATAATGGGTTTCTCCTGATATAAATTTTTTCTTATTTTGACGGGGTTGATTTTTAAATTTTGCTTGATTTTTTTTGATCCAATGAAGTTTAGAAATTGCAAAAAGACGGATGGTTTCATCATTAAGGTGCAATGGTGCTGAAATTCTTACCTCTCCATCAGGGGGATGAACGGTTAAATGGAGGTTTTTGATCTTTTTTCTGGTAACATTGATGATTAGGTCATTTAGGGTTATTTGGTGCATGGGTTTAGGGAATTAATGATTAACTATTAATATTCTGTTTGATTTTTAATAAGTTCAAAAATAAGGTTAATATTGTCTTCGCTTTCTAGATGTTGTTTGATGGCGTTTTTGACTTGACGTTCTTTGATTGTATTGCCTCGCCAACTGTCTTTTTTTGTGGTTATAATGGTGTAATGAATGGCTAAAGCGAGGGCCTCATTTTGTTCTAAATTGTCATATAAGGCTTGTTTAGCAGGGGTGTCAATAATATTAGGATAACGGTTTGAGTGACTGGGTTGGTTAACTTGTTTAGAAAGTTCAATAATCTGTTTTAAATAAGCTTCATAGTCTTGGATAATACCTTGTCTTTCTATGATTATTTGTTCTAAAAGTTGGGACATTTGATCGTAATATTTGGGGTTTGTTGGGTAGGCAGTTGTGATGACTTTTCTTAGGTTATTTTCAATGGTGGCCGCCGTTGTTTGGGGACTGTAACGAATAGTTGGGGGCAACAGATCAATGGCATCTGCTCCCCGTTGTACAATTAATTGAATTAGGGTTAAATCATCAAAAGTGGTGATTTTTTCGCTTTCTTCTGCCCCTATATAGCTGTCTATGAGGTGACGCATGGCGGGTTCATAGGTTTTGAGATCAATATAGTCTCCACTGGCGAGTTTTATGGTTTCTCGTATTTGTTCATATTGTTTGACTTCTGCTTTAATATGGTCTATTTCTTGACTGGTATAGCCCAGGCTTAGCATATCATTGGCTAGGTTAGCATAGGCCCGAACTAAGGAGGCGGTATGTTGATAGAGGGCGTGACGTTTTTGCTCGGTTTCTTGCAATAATTCATAATTTTGGCTATTATCTCCACAAAAATAGTCTATATAGTCATCTATCTCTTTGGGATGGGCTACAGGTTCACATAGGACGTGAATTCTCTCGAATGCTTCTTCTAGCTGTTTTTGTCCTTTTTGAAGGCGATCGCCCATTAACCCGTCGATGTCTTCAGGTTCATAGTCTTCAAAGGCTTCTATTGTATAATCTTTGATGGATTTTTCTAGGCTTTTAAAGAGGTCTTTGTAGTCAATAATATAGCCATATTCTTTGTCTTCTTCATCTAATCTATTGACTCGACAAATGGCTTGAAAAAGTCCATGATCTCTCATACTTTTATCAATATAAAGATAGGTTGCTGAGGGGGCATCAAACCCTGTTAATAGTTTATCTACTACTATTAATAGTTGCATTTGGGCGGGTTCATGAATAAATCTATTTTTAACTTCTTCTTCAAATTTTTCGGGGTCTTTGCCGCCTAACATTTGCCTATAAATTTCGTATTTTCTGAGTTTTTCTGTAAGTTGTTCTTCTCCTGTGGTTTCTCCTTTAATGTCTTTGGGTGATGGTTTATAAGAGGTGATGATTGCACATTTTTTAAAGCCTTTTTGTTGGAATATTTCATAGTATTTACAAGCTTGATAAATGTCGCCAGAGACTAAGATGGCGTTACCATTTCCGCTTTTTAGACGGTCTTTGTTGTTAAAATCAAGAATAATATCAAGAGCAATTTTCTCTAGTCTTGACTGAGAACTTAGCAGGGTTTGTAGGGTTGCCCACCGTTGTTTTAGTTGATTTTTAGCTGTTTCGGTTAATTGGCTAGTTTTGGCTTCAAACCATTCATCAATTTTAGTGGAAGATATTATATATTGTTCTACTTTTCTGGCTTCATATCTGAGGTCAAGAATAACTTTATCTTCGACTGCTTCGTTAAATTTATAGGTATGTATATAAGTTCCAAATATATCAATGCTTTTCTTTTTATCTTTTTTTAATAATGGGGTTCCCGTAAAGCCAATAAATAGGGCATTAGGGAGGATTTTTTTCATGGCTTCATGGAGTTTACCGGACTGGGTTCGATGACATTCATCTACGAATACATAAAACTCTCCTTTGGCATAAAAATCAGGGGGCAAACTATTATTTAATTCTTGGATATAATCATCATAGTCTTGCTCATAGTCTGTTTCTTTTTTAACTTTTTTATTGCCAAATTTATGAATGAGTGAACAAATTAAATTAGGATGAATTTGATTGAGTTTTTTTATTAATTCTCTCCCGTTCTTGGTGCGACAAATTTGTTCATCAACGCCAATAAAATTGCCTTCAATTTGTTTATCTAGTTCGTCTCTATCGGTAATAATTAAAATTCTGGAATTAGGGTTATATTCTTTTATCCATTTACTTAACCAAACCATTGTTAAGCTTTTTCCACTGCCTTGTGTATGCCAAATAATGCCCCCATCTCTATTTTTGATGCGTTGTTGTGCTGCTTTTATTCCAAAATATTGATGATGACGACAAACTTTTTTAATGCCTGTATCAAAAACAATAAAGTTGTAAATTAGTTCAAGAAATCTCTCTTTTTCACAGAGTTGGATGAGATGAGTATCTAATCTATTTCTAACCCCTTGACAAAGGTTAATAATTGTGTTGTTAATTAGTTCTATTTCCTCGGTTTCTTCTTTCCAAGTGAGGTAATATTTTTCTGGGGTTTTGATCGTTCCGTAGCGTATTCCTTGACTATCATTTCCGGCCATTACTAACTGCATTGTGGTAAAAAATGGCTTAATAAAGTGAGATTCTTGGTTATCGAGGTTTTGACGAATACCTTGGGAAACGGAGACGGTACCGCGTTTAAGTTCAATGACTCCTAATGCGATACCATTAATATAAATAACAATATCGGGGCGTTTATTATTCTCTCCTTTGATAGTGACTTCTTCTGCGATCGCAAAGTGATTATTTTCGGGGTTTTCCCAGTCTATTAAGCAAACGGTTTGGGTATTTGTCCCTGCTTCTGGTTTAATTTTAATGCCATAACGCAGCAGACTATAAACATTTTTATTGACATAATATAGGTCAAGACTTTGATCTTTTGCCGTTTTATTTAGTTCGTTAATAGCTTTATCAATTAGGTTATTATCATAGCCTTGTTGTTGTAGAAAAGGACGGAGATAGTCGGGTTCTATATTGCTGTTATTTTGTCTATCTTTCCAGTTACCAAGATAATCATAGTTTAATTTATTTTGGAATAGGTTAATAACACGGTTTTGGGTAACTCGTTCTGTTTCTCCGACCATTTTTTGAGGGGTTGGGTGTTGGGGTAATATTATATCATTGTATCAAATTTCGTAGGCCGATGCACTGCCTACATTATAGTTTATAATTATATTAGGTACAATCAACTATTAAGTCCTATGGGTCAATTTTCACTCTCAGAAGTACAAAAGGATTTTGCTAACATCATAGATAAAGCACAAAAAGAGTCTATTATTGTTAAAAAAAATGATGATAATTATGTTGCTATTATCTCTATGAAAGATTACGAAGATTTAGTTAAACTAAAAAATAGTCGCTTAATAAAACTCGCTCAAGATATGGGCAAAGAAGCACAAGAAAATGGACTAACTCCAGAGATTTTACAGGATATTCTTAATAATGACACTTAATCGTTATGTTCTGGATGCTAATGTCTTAGTCAGTGCTGTGTTATCACCTAATTCTACAAATTTTTCTGGAGGAAGTAATAGAAGCAGTAGAAAAAATTACAATTACAGAGTTTATAACTGACTGTCGAGATGCTAAAGATAATATCTATCTTGATGTCGCAATTAATGGTTTAGCTGATCTCTTAATTACAGGAGATAAAGATTTATTGATTCTTCATCCTTATCGTAAAAAACTACCGATTCTTACCCCATCAAATTTTGTGAAATACGAGTTATAAATCAATTTATTCACGGTCAACTTTGATATTTTTTCCTCTAAAATATTGTCATACTGTAGGGGTTTAACACTGTTAAACCCTTGACTGTTAACCCTGAAATTGACGGGCATAATAGTATTATGCCCCTACAATCAATATGTTAGCATCAATAGGATATTATTTGATTATTGAATTATTTTATCAGTCTAGTCTTTCCTGTTAATAATTCCTGCATCATTCCCTGTTTAATCTGTTTATATTTGTCTCTCTGTTTCTCTATTTTCTCAATCTCTTTATCTATATCACTTAATATATTAGCTATGGCTTTTTGTTCTTTAATAGTAGGAAGCAAGACTATGATTATAGAACAAGCTTTCTTGTTTAATTTTGGCTGTGCTGTTCCTGTATTATACTGTTCATAATTTAAACTTTCTAAATATTCTGTTAAAAATGTTATATCTATATAAGACTTTGGTTTTAACACATGAGCGTGATTATTAACCCATATTTTTCCAGAAACTTGATATACCAATCGACAATTTCTACTTAAAATATTTTCGCCATCTTCTCCTAGTAGTATTAGGTGATCGTCAAAGATATAGTTATTTACATAATCAATTATTCCTGAAGCTCCATAGTAAGGAAAATTACCACGCATTTTTGCTCTATCACTATCTTTTATTGGTCTTCTTTTACCATCAAGAAAATCTACAACATCCCCCAACTTCTTAACCTCCCACTCCCCAGTAAACCCAGGAAGGCGTTTTTTCCCAGTTAGAAGTAGCTGCATTGTCCCCTGTTTAATATTACGCTTCTTGGTTAAAAGTCTCTCTAAAGCTGCTATTCCCTTATCCACATCACTTAATACTTCTGCTATTTTATGCTGTTCAGAAAGTGGTGGGATGGGAATTTTAAATGATTTTATTTGACCAAAATTAAGGCCTTGTCTATTTCCACCTGCTTGAAATGAATCAATTTGTTTCTGCCCTTTTCTTGAAAGTAAAAACAAATTAAGAAAGTGATGATCTAGTTCTTCTTTTATTGTTCTAATTATACAAACGTGCTGATTAACATTTCCATTTTTTACTCTTTTATCTGCTACTGCACTTCTCCCTATAGATGCTCCAGTTATATTTAAAAGGACATCATTTTCCTCAATTTCTGTTCCTGAAAAAGTGGCATGAATTTCATCGTTAATATAGGCAATATCCTCTAATGATAAATATCCCCATCCCACATTTTGACTTCTTACAAAAGGTCTACCACTTTTTTGATAAATTTTTGCTCCACCAGTAGGTGTTATTCCGCTTCCAATTTTACTGGTTTTATCTCCTAAAAATTGAACATCCCAATCATCAGGAATAACCCCAATATCTGTTAACTTATAACCATTTTTAACCCGTTGTTCTTCCATAATAATCAAATAATCGTGTTATAATCAAATCAGTAAAATGCTAAAATTGAAAGAGAGAAGCCATTAATTATGAGATTACAAGTAACCGAACAAGGTCTATTAATTCCCAAAGAAATACTAGGAGAAACGGAAGAAGTAGAAGTTACCCAAGAACAGGAGAAAATCATTATTACTACCATCAAAAAACATAAATCTATTTGGGAATTAGGAACAAATCCCGTAGAATGTGATGTTAAGGATGGGGCAATGAATCATGATCATTCTTGTATAATTAATAATACTACCATGTCTAATAGTAACACAAAACAAGAAGAATTTAACCAAGTACGTCAGGATATGCAAGAAGCTTTTAAACGAGCAGGAATAGAAACCCGTGAGCAGATTTTAGAGTTAATTCATGAGGTAAAATTAGAATTACTTAAAGAACGTAATCAATATTGTAGGGGTCAACGCTTCGACTCCGCTCAGCGTTGACCCCTACGTTTACATCCCATTCTATCAACCATTAATCATCAATTGTAAATGTTTCTCAACCTTATTTGTCAACAAATTAACATCATTTTCTAAGTCATATAATGTTTCCCCATACCTATCAGCTAACTCTATAATACGCTGCGCTAACCGTTGAGAAATACGCTCCATTTCCGAATTAATAGACTCCCATAAACTCGGAAACCATTTATCATCAATAACTAAACTTTTAACCTCATCTGCTGTTAATAACTTATACTGTTTCAAGACCAAATCATTTAACAATTTTTCCCCATCCTTAACCTGTTTATTTAACCCAGACTGTTCATCAATTAACCGTAAATAAACCCTTAACAGCTTCACTTCCTCCTCAAACTCACTATTACCCTTAATCTCCTTTATTCTAGCAGTAATATTCGCCTTAGTAATATTCCCAGAGTCATTAGTCACCTCCTCTAATAACCCCTCTTCACCTCCATATTCCTCCTGTATTTCCTCCATTTCTCTCCCTATTTCATCCCGCTTACTTTCCAACTCCTCTATATTAGCTTTTTCCTCAACAAAATACCGATTAATAATCAACTCCTTGGGAATTAATTCACAAGTATAATCCGTAGCTGTCCCCTTTTTGTTCAAAATAGGAGTTAAGTTTGCAACCCAACCATCCTGAACCAAAATATAGACATCATCCCGCATAGTTTCCAACCAATAAGACATCAAATGCTGATAAACATCATATTTATCTATTAAACTTCTCCCCGCAAACGCTTCTAAAATAGACTCCGATAACTCATCAATAATCTTATTAGGATTATCCCCTTTTTCCAGTCCCCTCAATAACAGTAAATGCTCATTTTTCCAACTATTAAAAATCCCCTCAATCTCCACAGAATAGTGAATAAACTCACCATGATTAAAAATAGTCGGTTTTATCTCATCATTTCCTACCCTTAACCCCAGATAACCCTCCCCAATGACCTCAAATAATTCCCCTTTTAAACCAGGATAAACCTGCCAATATTTCCCCAATGCTTCAATATCATCCTTTGGTATTCCCCCCAACAAATGCGCCCTTATATCCTGTATATCTTCCGACTCCTGAGAATCAATATAACGAGGAATATTGAGATTATAGTCATTATCTTTTATCTCATCAACCGATACAAACCGCGAATATTTAGGAACCTCTAACCCCTTATTAAAGACATCAACAATTTTATGAATATCCTGCTCTCGTAAACGGTTTTTATTGCCATCCTTGACAAACCCCCGACTCCCATCAATCATAAAAATGCCTTGACGTTCCCCAATATTGAACTTGTCTAAAACAATAATACAGGCAGGGATACCTGTCCCATAAAATAGGTTAGCAGGTAAACCAATAATGCCCTTAATAAACCCCTGTTCAATCAAATTTTTTCTGATTTCTGCCTCCGCATTTCCTCGAAACAAAACCCCATGAGGTAAAATTATCGCCCCTTTTCCGTCATTTTTCAAACTACCAATCAAATGTAACAAAAAAGCATAATCACCATTTTTCGCCGGAGGAATACCAAAACCATCAAAACGTTTAAATTCATCATCAAAAGGATTAAAACCATTACTCCAAGCTTTAGCAGAAAAGGGCGGATTAGCTACAGCAAAATCAAACCGTTTTAACCCTTTATTCTCCTCCTTAAATAAGGGATCAGCTAAGGTATTCCCCTGTAAAATAATGCCATCAGCATGACCATGCAGAATCATATTCATCTGGGCTAAGGCACGGGTAGCGTTATCCATTTCCTGACCATAAATACTTAACCCCTTCGGTGCTTGATCCGCCGCTTTTAATAATAAAGAACCACTGCCACAAGTCGGGTCATAAATAGTTTGATCTTGACGCTTTGCTGTATTAATTCCTACCACCTTCGCCATAATACGGGACACCTCCGCAGGGGTATAAAATTGCCCCTTACTTTTGCCTGATTGAGTAGCAAAATTTCGCATTAAATATTCATAAGCATCCCCTAATAAATCATCCCCATCGCTGCGATTTTTCTTAAAATTAAGAGCAGGATTTTCAAAAATAGCAATCAAATTAGTCAATCTTGCTACCATTTCCTTACCCTTTCCTAGCTTATCCTCATCATTAAAATCTGCTACATCAATAACCCCTCTGAGGTCATTTGCTTCCGCTAAATTAGCAATAATATTATTAATTCCTTCCCCAATATTAGGATTACCTTTGAGAGAAATCATAGCCTGAAAACTTCCAGCATCAGGTACTTCAATCGGTGAAAAATCATCCCCTAAATATTTATCAGAGACATATTTAACAAACAATAAAACTAACACATAATCCTTATATTGAGAGGCATCCATTCCCCCCCGTAACTCATCACAACCTTTCCATAAAGAACTATATAACTCACTCTTTTTAATTGCCATATTTGTTAAAATAAACCTACTGAGAAGAATCGCGTCTTAATTATACATCACTAATCTCTAACTTATCAACAACTAGGTTAAATCAACAAAGATCTTCTAGACTAAATATAATAAAAAAGTAATTGTATTAAGAAACAGACAACAGTTTTTTATTGTTTTAACTTATTAATAAGAGAAATGATACAATAATTATTATTCTCTAAAAAAGGAGATTGTAACTTGCTCACTCTTGGTGTTAATATCGATCACGTTGCCACCATTCGCCAAGCCAGACGTACCGTCGAACCCGATCCGATCGCAGCGGCCGTTTTAGCGGAATTAGGGGGAGCAAACGGCATAACTGCCCATTTACGGGAAGATCGCCGCCATATTCAAGATAGAGACGTGCGCTTACTCAGAGAAACCGTCCGCACCCATCTTAACCTGGAAATGGCTGCCACCGACGAAATGGTAGCGATCGCCCTCAACCTCAAACCCGACTATGTTACCCTCGTACCAGAGAAACGGGAAGAAGTAACCACAGAGGGAGGCTTAGACATAGCAGGAAGCCTCGACAAACTCAAAAATGTGGTAGATCGTCTCCAAAGCTCTAATATCCCTGTAAGCCTCTTTATTGATGCAGATGAAGCCCAAATCAAAGCCTCTGCTGCCACCCAAGCCCAATTTATTGAACTCCACACAGGGCAATATGCAGAAGCACATAATGAGTCAGATCGTCAAAAAGAGTTACAAATCTTAAAATTAGGTTGTGAACAAGCCCTAAGCTTAGGATTAAGGGTGAATGCGGGTCATGGGTTAACCTATATTAATGTGTATCCTGTGGCTTGTTTACCAGGCATGGAAGAACTTAATATCGGTCATACTATAGTCAGTCGCGCCGTCTTAGTGGGAATGGAAAGAGCCGTTAAGGAGATGAAACTCGCTATGAGGGGACAACTCTAAAGTTGATAATAATTCTTTAATTGTTGCAAACCCCGATGAGACACATCAAAAACCAGTTGTTTTTCTCCTAAAACAATCTGAGAAAAGGGAATGATTTCAACCACACTATTAGTGTAAGCAATAATTTCCAACTCCTTGACCCATTCTAGAGTCCATTGGCTTTCATTGATCTCAATCTTCTGATTAGATAACCAAGAGATTAACTGCGATCGTCCAATACCTGGTAAGATACCATCTTCTAAGGATGGTGTATACCATTTTCCCGCCTTGTATCCCCATAAATTTCCGGTACTACTTTCTAGCCAATTACCTTGAGAATTCACTAAAATAGCTTCTCTAAAGCCTAAACTTTGCGCTTTTTGTAAAGCCAACCATGGCCCTAAATAATTACCTGTTTTATAGGCATTTAAAGTCCGTTGAAACAGAGAATGATTAGCCACCCATGCCCGAATTCCCTGACGTTGAGAGGCAGCTAAATCTTCCGGTAAAAAACGCCCCATAATCCATTCTCGTCCATCAGGAAAAATCGTCAATCTCAAAACAGGATAATGAGGAATCAGACATTTTGCCCCTTGACGTAATTGAGGCCAAGAAGGTAGAGTCCAAGCAAAGTCCTTAAGACTATGTTCTAAACGATGACAATGAGCTTCCCACTGGGTTAGAGGATGTTCTAGAGACTGCTGATAAACCCGTAAGGTTGTGAATACAGTTGCGCCATAAATCAAACCCGGTTCAGTAAGGGGTAAACAAATCTGATCTTGTTCGATAAGTTGACCATCATACCAATACATTTTAGACAAGAAAGCTAAGATTTTTTTTCTAACTTAAATAAACACACCATCAAGACGACAACCCCCACCTGTAAAGCAAAATTAGGCAAGGCAGTGCTTACATCTCGTCCTGCAGCCAACTGTGCTAAAAATACCACAGCACCAATAAAACCCGATGCACCAAAAGCAACATAAAAAAACTGTCTGAACCCTTTATAGGGGGCTTTAGCCTCTGCTTTTAACCTAGCATATTTTTCAGGATCAAGCTTGGAACGAGACTGAGGAGAGGGGTTAGGAGATTTATTCATTAAAAAATTCTCGGCCGTTGGCTGGTGCTTAGTTTATTTTTTAGGATATACTGAATATTCAGAAAAACCCATCCTACTCTCAAAGTTCCATAGAGCCTTAGGGTTGATTCGGTTTTTCAGGCCACGTTAGCTCAGTTGGTAGAGCACATCACTCGTAATGATGGGGTCGTGAGTTCAAGTCTCATACGTGGCTTAAAAATTAGATATCCTCAAATATAACAGTCTCGTTGGTGTTAAAAACCCTAGGAATATGAATCATTTTTCCCATCAACCGAACCTCGAATGACGGGTTTCACGATAATTTATGACTGTTATCAATTTTACATTTCGTTACAATGTAATTAATGAACAGCAAAAAGATTAAACTTTGCTGATAGCATAGGAGGTTATTCTAATGAATAACAATATAAGAGTTGGTAGTTTATTTGGCATTCCATTTTATATCAATCCCTCTTGGTTTCTCGTTCTTGGATTAGTAACTGTGAGTTATGGGGGACAGCTTGCCTTATTTCCGCAATTAAGTGGTATTGTGCCTTGGATTTTAGGATTAATTGCGGCATTATTATTATTTGCTTCCGTGTTGGCCCATGAATTAGGCCATAGTTTTGTAGCCCTTTCTCAAGGTATTGATGTCAAATCAATTACCCTATTTTTATTTGGGGGATTAGCCAATTTAGAAAAAGAATCTGAGACTCCTTTAGAAGCATTTTTAGTAGCGATCGCCGGGCCGGCTGTTAGCTTATTATTATGTGCTATTCTGTTTTTTATCGTCCTTACTTTTTCCTTTCCTACCCCTATTGAAGCGATTCTTGAGTTACTAGCTTCTATTAACTTATTTCTGGGATTATTTAACTTGATTCCTGGTTTACCTTTAGATGGCGGAAACATTCTTAAATCTCTGGTTTGGAAAATTACAGGCAACCCCAATAAAGGGATTATTTTTGCCAGTCGTGTCGGTCAAGTTTTTGGTTGGTTAGCTGTCGTTATTGGTGGTTTAGCCATCTTAGGAATTAGTCAAGTTGGTAACTTCTGGACTTTATTAATTGGGTTCTTCCTATTACAAAATGCCGGGGTGTCTGCTCAATCTGCTCAAGTGCAAGAAACTCTAAATGGTTATACCGCAGAAGAGGCAGTTATTCCTGATAGTCCGATTGTTTCCGGTGGCTTAACTATTCGTGAATTTGTCAATGATTATATCATCGGTAAGCATCAGTGGAAAAAGTTTCTTGTCATTAATGAAGAAGAAAAATTATCCGGCATTATTGATGTTGACTCCTTGAAAAAGATTGCCACTTCTGCATGGACAGAAATCAAGGTTTCTGACGTGATGCAACCCGTCAAAGATTTGATTACTGTTGAATCTAATAAGTCCTTATTAGAGGTGGCAAAACTTCTGGAAAATGACCCCCTAAAACAACTGACAGTGGTTCGAGAAAATGGCACGGTTGTCGGTTTATTAGAAAAAGGTTCAATCATCAAATTCCTGCAACAAAAAAGTCAAACTCAAACAGCATAACTTTAGGGTGGGCATTGCCCACCTTACTTAATCAATGTTACCCTTTGACACATAAAACCTGCTTCAAAGTAGCCACAACTTCCACTAAATCTGACTGATTATTCATCACTTCTTCAATGGGTTTATATGCCCCAGGAATTTCATCTAATACCCCTGTATCTTTGCGACATTCTACCCCTTGAGTTTGGTCAATTAAATCATCAAGGGTAAAGACTTTTTTCGCTTTACTACGAGACATTAAACGCCCTGCTCCGTGGGAACAAGAACAATAACTATCATGGTTTCCCTTACCTTTTACAATAAAAGATTTCGCTCCCATTGAACCAGGAATAATCCCATAATCTTCTTCTCTTGCTCTCACTGCACCCTTACGAGTTACATAAACTTCTTTATCAAAATGTAACTCTTTTTCAGCATAATTATGATGACAATTAACTGATAACAAAGGTTTTATTTGTTTTCCTCCCACTAAATATTTTTCAACAATCTTTTTAAAGCGATTCATCATCACATCACGGTTAAAACGAGCATAATTTTGGCCCCATTGTAAATCACGCCAGTAAGCTGCAAATTCATCAGTACCCGCTACAAAATAAGCTAAATCTGGATCAGGTAACTTAAGATTTGCTAATTTTGCTAACTCTTTAGCCGTATTAATATGACATTGTGCCAATTGATTACCAATATGACGAGAACCAGAATGTAACATTAACCAAACTTGGTCTTCTGTATCTAAACAAACCTCAATAAAATGATTGCCACCTCCTAAGGAACCCATTTGTCTTAAGGCTTTAGTTTCCAGTCTTTGTACCCCTGGATGTAAGTCTTTAAAATCGCGCCAATTTGACCAATTAGTTACCGCTTTATCAGCTTCTTTATTCTCATTGAAACCCACCGGAATAGCGGCCTCAATTTCTGAGCGAATTTGCTTAAGTTTTCCCTCTAATTGATCAGCCGTAAAAGGGGTTTTTATCGCGGCCATACCACAACCAATATCAACCCCAACAGCCGCCGGAATAATGGCATCTTCAGTCGCAATAACTGACCCTACTAATGCCCCTTTTCCTAAGTGAACATCCGGCATTAAAGCAACGTGTTTATAAACAAAAGGGAGAGAGGCAACATTTTTAGCCATCTGGAGTTCCGCAGAGGCCAAATTGTGATTAGCCCAGGATAAAACTGGCTTAGACGTAGAAACAGGTAAAGGTTCGTAAGGCATAGATTTTTATTTTAAACGCAAACACTACAATTATACTACAAGGTAGAAAAATGAACTTTTCTTGGTGTAAAATTTAGTAAACTTTTTTGGTCAAGACCTCGAATTCTAAAGACTTTTTGATGATTACTAAGCACTTGCCATAAGCTGAGTTATTTTTTAAGGTAGGAACAACCATCTGTGGTTGCTCTGTCACCCCTTCTCACATCTCCTCAACTGTGAACCACCCTACCCCCAACGGCGCGCAACCAAGAAATAATTACCGTCATCCCTTTTTTGAGCGAGCCGATCTCGAACCTTGGCAGCATCCCCCTTTTTACGAACCCCATTTATTATTAGAACCTTGGCAGCAACGACAGGAACAGGGGAGAGCCTTACGTTTAAAGACCCTCAGAGAAGCCCATAGTCACTGGCAACCTGCCTTAAACCGTCCTGATCCCATAGACCTCATTCTGGCAACGAATGAGGGTCGTCAAGCCCATTTAATCCCGATTCGTATGGGTCGGATGTCTGCATCACCCTTCACCTTTCTGCGAGGAGCCGCAGCGATCATGGCTTGGGATCTGGCCCATACCCCAGTCTCAGGGATTCAAGTTTTGGTAGATGGGGATGCTCACCTCAACAACTTTGGGTTATATGGAACGCCACAACGCACCGTAGTCTTTGATTTGGATGACTTTGATGAGGTGACTTATGGCCCCTGGGAATGGGATCTCAAACGGTTGGCCGCTAGTTTTAATGTGGCAGGGAGAGAACAGGGACTTAACCAAAACACGCGCCGTAAAGCGGTGATGGCCTGTGTGGCTGGCTATCGTGCCAATGCGGCCCGGTTGCAAAGTTTACGGGTGTTAGAAGTGTGGTATTTGCATCATTATCCTGGGCAAACAACTCCGGTGTTTAAACCCAATAAAAAAACCCGAAAAATCTTAGAAAAAGCCGTTAAAAAAGCCCAAGCTGCTACCAATATCAACTTACTCAATAAATTAGCTCATCGCACCGTAGGGGGAAATTGGCGTTTTTGCGATGATCCGCCCATCTTAAAACGGACGGACGAAGAAACAGCCCAAAAAGTGATCCAGGGGTTAATATCCTATGCAGAAACCCTATCTCCTGAACGTCGTTTCATGTTTCAGAGGTATCGGGTAGCTGATGTCGCTCATCGCGTTGTGGGAGTTGGTAGTGTGGGGTTACAGGCCTATTTAGTGATGTTGTTTGGCAATGATGATAATGATCCCCTGTTTTTGCAGGTTAAAGAGGCGGTTTCCCCTAGTTTTGCTCCCTATACCCCTCCCTTACCCCCCGCAGCATCTCACCAAGGGCGACGGGTTGTCTTAGGACAACGAGTCCTACAAGCGGCAAGTGATGTATTATTGGGCTGGACTTCTATTGACGGGACTCCTTTTTATGTGCGTCAGATGAAGAATATGAAGGGGTCAATTCCCTTAGAATGGTTGAGTGGCTCAGCTTTTTTGATGTATGCCCGTGCTTGTGGGACTTTATTGGCTCGGGCCCATGCGCGTTCGGGAGATATTGCCAAAATTGCTGGATATTGTGGCAGTTCTTCAATTTTAGATGAGGCGATCGCTGACTTTGCCGAAGCTTACGGTGATCAAAATCAAAAGGACTGGGAAGCGTTGGCTAAAGCGATCAATGAGGGTAAAATTGCCGTAGAAATTGGGATTTAACGATTAATTTTACTCTCAACAAAAATTCTTCCCATTAATCTGTTGATCAAGCAATTCGTGGAAGAGTATGTCAAGCAGCTTGATAAACTAGAAAATAGGAATGTCTCCCTCAAGAGCATAACAACGCCATTTTAAACTGAAACCTTACTCAACCTTGTAAACACCAAGAGAACAGTATTATGGGATTATTTGATCGCCTAAGCCGAGTTGTCCGAGCCAACCTCAACGATCTTGTTAGTAAAGCAGAAGATCCAGAAAAAGTTTTAGAGCAAACCATTATTGACATGGGAGAGGACTTGATTCAACTGAAGCAAGCAGTCGCCCGCACGATGGCCGAGCGCAACCGCTCGGAACAACGCTATAAACAAGATCTCACCGAAGCCAATAAATGGGAACAACGGGCTAAACTTGCCCTCTCAAAAGGAGAAGAAAGCTTAGCCAGAGAAGCGTTAGTGCGGAAAAAATCCCATGGTGATGTCGCCGCTACTCTCAAAGCGCAATTAGAACAACAAAATGCTCAAGTAGAAACCCTGCGCCGTAATTTAGTGGCCTTAGAAAGCAAAATTTCTGAAGCCAAAACCAAGAAAAATATGCTTATTGCCAGAGCTAAAGCAGCAAAAGCTAACGAAGCTCTACAAGGTGCTTTAGGAGGCATCAATACCAGTGGTTCTATGGCAGCCTTTGAGCGCATGGAAGACAAAGTGTTAGAGATGGAAGCTCGCTCTGAAGCAGCTGGGGAATTAACAAGCTCAAGTCTAGATAACCAATTCCTCGAACTCGAAGCAGGTAGTGGCGTTGATGATGAATTAGCCATGCTCAAAGCACAAATTACAGGCTCTGCTCAACCCCAAGGGGCCTTGCCCGAAGCCTCTAGTAACGAGCCATCTTCCCCCAAAGATAAGGTGGTTGATGCTGAATTAGAAGACTTACGTCGTCAGTTAGATAACTTATAAGGTTCAAGTTGGGGTAGGGTATCAGGTGTGGGGACACCTTGGACAACTCTACCCAAAACAAATCTACTGCCATCAAAAGTTAACAAAAACCAGTAGAAGAAATTGAGCAAACTTGTAAGCTAATAACTGAATAACCCATCATTGATAACCAAATTATGAGTAGTGTTCTCGAAATTACCGATCCCAAATTTGAAACCGAAGTATTCGGTGCAGATCAGCCTGTGTTAGTCTATTTTTGGGCAGCTTGGTGTGGCCCCTGTCGTTTGGTATCCCCTTCTATTAGTGCCATTGCTAATACCTATGGCGATCGCCTCAAGGTGGTCAAATTAGAAGTTGATTCTAACCCAGATGCTCGCTCCAAATGCAAAGTTGAAGGGGTTCCTGCTCTGAGACTGTATAAAGATAAGGAGCTTCTCCTCTCCCATGAGGGGGCGATCGGCAAACAACAACTCGAAACGATGCTCTCTGACCATCTTAATTAAACAATGGGGTGATGGGGTAATGGGATCATTAAGACAATTATTCTCCTCACCTCCTCACACCCATAAGGATCATGCACTTTGCCCAACGTCTCCAAGCTTTACAATCTAACGTTTTTGCCGATATGGATCGGGCCAAGTCTCAAGCGGTCCTAAGGGGAAAGACTATTATTGATTTATCTCTGGGATCATCAGATTTACCCTCTGCACCGGAGGCGATCGCCGCCATTGAAACTGCTTTACATGATCCCACCACTCACGGCTATCTGCTTCATCGCGGAACTTTAGAATTTCGGGAGGCAGTGGCTCAATGGTATACCCAACGCTTTAAAATTGCGATCGATCCCCAAACTGAAGTTTTACCCCTCATTGGTTCCCAAGAAGGGACAGCACACCTACCTTTAGCATTACTCGATCCTGGAGATTTTGCCCTATTGCTCGATCCTGGTTATCCTTCTCATGCGGGTGGAGTTTATCTCGCAGGTGGACAAATTTATCCGATGCCGTTGTTAGCTGAAAATGATTTTTTACCGATCTTTACAGATATTCCGAGAAACATTTTAACTCAAGCAAGGTTAATGGTCTTAAGTTATCCCCATAACCCAACAACAGCGACGGCTTCTTTGTCATTTTTTCAGGAAGCAGTGGCATTTTGTCAAGAAAATGGCCTAGTTTTAGTGCATGATTTTCCCTATGTTGATTTGGTTTTTGAGGGAAACACATCACCTCCTTCTATTCTGCAAGCAGATCAAGCAAAATCTATTTCTCTTGAATTATTTACTTTTTCTAAATCCTATAATATGGGGGGTTTTCGGATCGGTTTTGCCATTGGTAATGCTGAACTTATTAAAGCCTTAAAACAGGTGAAAGCAGTCGTCGATTTTAATCAATATCGAGGCATTTTAAACGGTGCGATCGCTGCTTTAAACTCTGCTGATGATACGGTTAAAAAAACTGTCGCTACCTTTCAAAAACGACGAGATGCGTTTATTAATGCTCTGGATAACATTGGTTGGCCGGTGACACCCCCTCAAGCAACTATGTATGTTTGGGCAAAATTACCTGATCCTTGGGCAACCAAATCTATAGAATTTTGTACTGAGTTAGTGGCAGCGACAGGGGTTGCTGTTTCTCCTGGGGCGGGGTTTGGTAAACAGGGAGAAGGTTATGTAAGATTTGCTCTTGTTCATGAACCTGATATTTTAGAATTAGCCGTTAATAAAATAGCCCTCTTTCTTAAGGATACTACTGCCAAATACTAAATTCATAGTAGATATTGCCACGGGTACTATGACGATTTCCTCTTAATTCTTTTAATTTCCGATTCAAATAGTTTTGTGCTTCTTCTGAAGGTAACTGTGTGGCCTGCATAAAGGTTAAAATACTAATCCTTCCCTGACTTTGTTGTAATAATTTATAAAAAATGGTATCGATATCTTTTTTAACTGATTTTAAATAAAAATAAATTGATAAAGCATAAACAAGGGATAAAAATAACCCCAAGAGATGTAAGGGAAAATTGGTAAAAATAGAGTTAATAAAGACATATTCAAAAACCAAAAAGAAAAGCAAAGTAGTCCAAAAAATATAGGCTTCCCTTACCTTTTCTCGTTCAACCTTTCCTCTTAATTTGATCAGGGCTAAAAAATAAACAATAATTGTTAGTCCCAGATAGATGATCCACTTCATTAACAATGCTCTCCCTCTCCTAGAAAAGCAACTATCCCCGACTTTTTTCTGACTGATCTATCTGCTAATCTGCTAGATTAACGAAACGCCCTAACGAGAAACCTTGCTGGCGGAAGTCAATCATCTCCACTAACACTATTATAACCTGATTCCTTGGCTTAACTAGGCAAGAACTGATGTTCTGGTGCTGATGCTGACATAAGCAAGACCAATAACTGATGCCAATTCCAGGTAATTTGTCAAGATATTCTTGACAATCTGTAATATTGTTGTTACATTAGTTTACATCAGGCAGTAAACAAAATCTTAATTTCCAGGGGTATTGTTTGCGATCTAAAATCGTGTGATTATCGGTATCTCCCATTGATATTGAGTTCTCCTAGATTACCTCGGTAGCGCGCCGGGGTTTTTTATTGGGTAAAATACAGGGCAAACCCATCTAATTGTTGTTACGGAAGTCAATGACGATAATTGATAAAAATGCAGAGAATGACTAATAAAACTAGGGGATTTAAGGAAGGCTCATTAATTTTTACCGAAGGAGGAGGTTCGTGAGATTGATTCCCTTCATTATTTTGATCTTCGTTAGATGAAATCAAAAAATCATCTCCAACCTTCAACCAATTATCTTTAAGAGACGAGGAATCAGAATCATCCCCAACCTTCAACCAATTATCTTTAAGAGATAAGGAATTATCTCCAATCTTCAACCAATTATCTTCAAGAGACGAGGAATCATCCCCAACCTTCAACCAATTATCTTCAAGAGATAAGGAATTATCTCCAATCTTCAACCAATTATCTTCAAGAGACGAGGAATCATCTTGAATAACGGAAAAACTCTCATCTGCTATTAAGCTAAGAGGGTTAATTTTTGAAGAGCTACAGCTATCAAGAAAAATTAGAGGAATTAGTGATATTACTAATAATGAAAAAAGTTTGATCATAAAACTTTACAATTAAGAGTGATTATAGCCGTTGAATTGGCACTCTTAAGGTTCCCAATAAAATCATCAAAAATAACATCTTGGGTGATAAATATTTAAAGTCAATGAAAATCCATAAAAATCAATCATCATAGGTAGGCGAAAATTTTTCATTGATGGCCTAGATAATTAATATATATGTTCTATTTTGAATTTGTGATCGTAGATAAGTAAAATGGTTTCATGTTAAGCTAAAATCTCTAATAATTGTGAAACTTATGACCCAATCTTTAAGTGATCCTTCTTCCCTATCTCCCGCAGAAAATGCCATGATTATTGCGGAGGATGTTGAGAAGTGGTATGACAATAACTTTCATGTTTTGCGGGGGGTGAGTCTCAGGGTTCATCAGAGGGAAGTCGTGGTTATTATGGGGCCATCTGGTTCAGGTAAATCTACCTTTATTCGCACCTTTAACGCCCTTGAACCTTATCAAAAAGGCAATATCATCATTGATGGAATTAAGCTTACCCATGACCTCAAAAACATTGACACCATTCGTCGAGAAGTGGGAATGGTTTTTCAACAATTTAATTTATTTCCCCATTTAACAGTATTAAATAATGTTACTTTAGCTCCCATTTGGGTACGTCATTGGAAAAAAGAAAAAGCAGAAGCATTAGCCATGCAATTATTAGAAAAAGTGGGAATTTTGGAACAGGCTTCTAAATATCCAGGTCAATTATCAGGAGGACAACAGCAACGAGTAGCGATCGCCCGTGCATTAGCCATGCAACCCAAAATTATGTTATTTGATGAACCGACATCGGCCCTTGATCCTGAGATGATTAAAGAGGTATTAGATACGATGAGAAGTTTAGCTGATTCTGGGATGACGATGGTTTGTGTGACTCATGAAGTGGGGTTTGCGCGGGAAGTTGCGGATCGGGTGGTATTTATGGACGGGGGTAAAATCATTGAAATTGCCTCACCGGAAGACTTTTTTAATCATCCTCAAGAAGAAAGAACTCAGCAATTTTTATCTCAAATTTTGTAACAAAAAAAAGTTATGCCAAACTAATTTTATATTTTATTCTAGATTGAGTTAATTTCATCAAACTGGCGGCGATCGCTCAAAGAACCCTGTACAGTAATAGAAGTGATTTTTGCCGATCTCATGCCTGATGTAATCTGAATGAGTATATTAACTGCAACCTTGTCTATGACACATTTGTATTCATATTTCCCCCTACTGGCAACAGCCACAGAAGGAGAAACGGCTGACAGTGCCTTGGTGCTGGCCAGCGTTCTCCTAAGTTTAGTCGTGATTTACTTTGCCAGTAAACTAGGGGGTGAAATTTGCTTTCGCATCAATCTTCCTCCCGTATTAGGGGAATTGGTGGGCGGTGTCATCGTTGGGGTATCCGTTTTAGGATTATTAGTCTTTCCTGAAGGGGATTTTCACGCCAATAACTCCCTCTTAATGCAATTTCTACAACTCGGCACAGATACCACCCCAGAAGGCTTAGAAGCGGTATTTGCCGCCCAAGGGGAAGTAATTTCTGTCCTTTCCGAATTAGGGGTTATCATTCTCCTCTTTGAAATTGGGCTAGAATCTGACTTGAAAGAACTAATTCGGGTGGGGCCCCAGGCCGCTGTTGTCGCCGTGGTTGGGGTAGTGACACCCTTTACCTTGGGAACCCTTGGTTTAGTTTATCTATTCCATCTGTCCATTGTTCCCTCCATCTTTGCCGGGGCCGCCTTAACCGCCACCAGTATTGGTATTACTGCCAAAGTGTTAGCAGAAATTGGTCGTCTCAGTTCTTCAGAAGGTCAGATTATTATTGGGGCTGCTGTCTTAGATGATATTTTAGGGATTATTGTTCTGGCCGTGGTGGCCAGTTTAGTGAAAACCGGAGAAATTCAAATTTTCAATATCGTTTACCTGATGATTAGTGCGGCAGCTTTTCTCATTGGTGCAATTTTAATGGGCCGGCTTCTCCGTCCCTTTTACGTCAAATTAGTAGATGAAATGAAGACCAGGGGACAGTTATTATTAGTTTCCCTCTGTTTCGCCTTTGTCCTCTCCTACATTGCCCAAATCATTCAATTAGAAGCCATTCTGGGAGCGTTTGCCGCAGGATTGGTATTAGCAGAAACGGAAAAACGCAAAGAACTCGAAGAACAAATCATCCCGATTGCGGATATTTTCGTTCCCATTTTCTTTGTGTGTGTGGGAGCAAAAACCGACTTAAGCGTCTTAAATCCTGCCATTCCCAGTAACCGAGAGGGCTTAATTGTTGCCGCCTTTTTAGTTATTGTGGCAATTATTGGTAAGGTAGTTACTGGATTCACCGTCTTCGGGAAACCCGAACTCAATAAACTCGCCATTGGGGTAGGGATGATTCCACGGGGAGAAGTGGGGTTAGTCTTTGCCGGAGTCGGTTCAGCCAGTGGGGCCCTTTCCCCATCCACCGATGCCGCTATTATTATCATGGTAATCCTGACAACCTTTATCGCCCCCCCTTGGTTGCGTATTGTTTTTAAAGAACCCACGCCCAAAACTCAAGAACAAGAATCGACCTAAATTCCCTAAAAAATAAAACTTTCTTGACATAACCCAGGATCATCGAAACCTCGGCTTAATTTTTCCGTCTCTTGAAGTTGATGAGTAAGACGGTTGCAATTAACCTTGAATTTGTATCACAACCGTTATTCTCTACAGGAGCAACCATTGTGAGATTTCACTGGCTACTAATCAGTATCCTCAGCACACTATTATTTGCCCTTCCTGCCCAGGCGGGTAAACTTTTATTTTGGCGGTTTGAAACCAATCAAAATCGCCTAACTTTTACCACAGACTCACGGGTTCAACCTCGGGCCCAACTGATTGCCAATCCGACTCGGATTGTTCTAGACTTACCAGGGATTACCCTGGGAAGGCCCAGCGTCGATCAATCGATTGGTGGGGCCATTAGAAGTGTTCGCGCCGGTCAATTTGACTCCCAAACAGCCCGTTTGGTGATTGAATTAGCCCCTGGATACACGGTTGATCCCACACAAGTTAAAGTGCGGGGCCTTTCCCCGACGCAATGGACAGTAGAATTGCCGACTCCCCAACGAATCGGTAGTTCTACCCCAACCCCTAGGACTCCTCCTCCATCTCTACCCTCTCCCAATAACCCAGGGCCCTTACGCCCCCTTGGCCCAACTCCCCCATCAAGTAGGCAATCTAATGACTTTCAAGTCACCCGTAATGGCTTATTTGTTCGCTTAGATAGCATGGGGGAAAATAAGGATATTCAAGCGGAACGGAGTGAGGATCAACAAACCATTGCCTTAACCTTGCCTGGGGCGGTTTTGCCCAAATCCTTAGTGGATCAAACCCTGCCTGTTAATGAATATGGGGTGAGTGATCTCAAATTTGAACAAATCCAAACCTCCCCCCCTGCAGTCCGTTTAACCTTGCGGGTGGCAAAAGATAGTCCAGGTTGGCAAGCTTATTATTCCCGTTTAGGCGGGTTGGTTTTATTGCCCAGAGGCGGCTTATCCCAAGTTGAAGGCTTAAAACCCCCCGCCCCTTCTCCTGAACTCACCGTTAAGCCAACTCAAAACCAAAATCCTACCATATCGGCTATTCAATTAACCAATAACAATGGCCAATTAGTAATTCAGGCTGATGGCCCCATTCAAGGAACGGGAAACTTAGATCGGCGGACAGGAGTCTATGAAATCCGTATTCCTCAAGCCCAACTGGCTGAACCCCTTCAAGGGCCACAATTGGGGAGAAATAGCCCTATCTATAAACTCCAGGTTCGTCAAGCGGATGCGGAAACGGTGGTGATTATGGTTCAGCCTTCTTTGGGCATTCGCTTTGGGGGGTTAAGTCAAACGAGTCAACAAACCTTATCCTTAGAGGTGCGTTCTCTACAGGCTGTTACCCCCCCTGGAAATCCTAGTACCATCCCCGTTCCTCTCCCTTCTAACCCCTCTTTTCCGCCTCCAGATTCTTTTCCCACTAACCCCCCGACGGGGACTCCTAGGGGGCGGGTTTTGGTGGTCATTGATCCGGGCCACGGGGGAAAAGACCCAGGGGCGGTTGGTTTGGGGGGGTTACAGGAAAAAGATGTCATTTTGCCGATTTCCCTTGATGTGACTCAAATGCTGAAACAGCAAGGGATTGAGGTAATGTTGACTCGCAATGCGGATTATTTTGTTAGCCTTCAGGGACGCACTGATATGGCGAACCGGGCCCGAGCGGATATTTTTGTTAGTATTCATGCTAATGCGGTGGGAGGAGGCCGCAGCAATATCAATGGGTTAGAGGTTTTTTATGCAGGGAATCGAGAATTAGCGGATGCCATTCATCGTAGTATCATGCGTAGTATCAATGTCCGCGATCGCGGGGTTAAACAAGCTCGGTTTTATGTGTTAAGAAATTCTCGGATGCCTTCTTCTTTAGTTGAGGTAGGATTTGTTACAGGGGCTGAAGATAATCCCCGTTTGCGAGATCCGGCCTATCGTCGTCAGATGGCTAGTGCGATCGCTCAAGGAATTTTAGATTATATTCAGCAAAAAAGGCTCTAAGTATATTTCTTTCTTTAAAATATATTTACTTCCTTAGTTATTCGTGTTTCAATTGTCAAAAACTTCTTTTACGTGAATTTATTGCAGATGAGAGAGATTCAAAACAGTCCGATTGGTATTTTCGATAGTGGTGTGGGTGGATTGACTGTTTTACGGGAACTTTACCGACAGTTGCCCCAGGAATCCATTCTTTATTTTGCTGATACGGCTAGACTTCCCTATGGTAATCGTCCTTCTGGCGAGATTTTACAATTTGTTCGGGAAATTTTGACTTGGATGGCCCAACAAAATGTTAAAATGGTCATCATGGCCTGCAATACGAGTTCTGCCCTGGCCTTGGAAGCAGTACGTCAAGAGTTTGATTTTCCCATTTTAGGGGTGATTTTACCAGGAGCAAAGGCGGCCGTTAAACAAGGTCAACGCATCGGGGTGATTTCTACACCAGCAACCGCTAAAAGCAATGCTTACCGTCAAGCGATTCAAGAAATTGATCCCAATGCCCAAGTTTGGCAAATCCCTTGTCCTGAGTTTGTGCCACTAATTGAACAAAACCGCATTTGGGAACCCTACACGAAACAGATGGCCCAATTGTATCTTCAACCATTACTGGCTCGGAATATCGATACTTTAGTCTATGGTTGTACCCATTATCGTCATCTGGAAACGGTGATTAAAGGAATTGTTCCCCCCACAGTCAATCTAATCGATCCGGCCCGTTATGTGGTGCAAGCGGCGGAAAAAGAGTTAAAATTAATGGCACTCGGACAAACTCGGCCAGCTTTACCCACTCGCTTCGCTGTCAGTGGTTGCCCCCAAACCTTTTCCCAACTCTCTCAACAATGGTTAGGATATCATCCCACGGTTGAATCCGTGTCTTTGCCGACGATGGTGACGGCGGCGGTCACTTGGGAAGAAGTGGAAATGCTAGAATGAGTTAAGGATTGGCTTTGACGTACACATCCTCACACCTTTACCAATCCTTTAAATTCGTAAATTATTTGCTTATAATGGTTGATCTCAAGGCAAATTGTTTTAGCCAACATCACGGCGGGTGGGGGATAACCACTTACCCGTGCGCTGAGCGAGTATTAACAATCCATAAATCATCAACAGGTAGAGAGCGGCAAGAATCAGAGTGATCAGAGGCATTGTCTTGTCTTCAGGTTTTCATTGCTAAGGTGGACACTAGGTTAAAGTCAACAAATTTAGATTTTTAATAGTTAGCTGAAATCAACAGTCGTTAAAAATAACACTGCTGGAATCTAGCAAGGGAAAAGCTTTCACTCTCCTGAACTTGCCGTTAAACAACCCCGCTTTTAACTGAACCTAAACAGCTTCAGGCTTCTGCTCAATGCCAGCCCCTGCTGTTTACTGTCTACTGCGATCAAAGCTAAGGCACTCCAAATTAAGGCCCTTTGGCGACCCATCAGCAACCAATCATTGCTGACTTTCCCTCTTCTCCTAAAACCGCCTAGATTAAATAGGCATCTGGGGCATTTTAGTTGTGAGGGGGGAAATTCTTAAAACCCTTACTACTAACTTAACATAAGAATTCAGAAATGGAGGATTTTTTTGGGGATTTTACCGAGTTGGTTGGGGGTTGGGGAAAGAAAATAACAAATCAAGTTCCCTTGTCTGGAAAGGTTAGCTTAAAATAAATACAAGGATATGTAAACTTTCGTAACTGAATAACCAGGTTTGGCTAACTGAATGATCTCAACCACCTCTCTATTTTCTCCCGTTGACAACGATTTGCGCCTTCTAACAGAGAACTTAAAACGTTTAGTGGGGGCCCGTCATCCCATTCTAGGAGCGGCTGCTGAACATCTGTTTGATGCTGGGGGTAAGCGGATTCGTCCAGCTATTGTCTTGTTAGTTTCACGGGCCACTATGCTGGAGCGTGAAATTACCCCACGTCATCGTAGATTAGCAGAAATTACGGAAATGATCCATACAGCTAGTCTTGTCCATGATGATGTGGTCGATGAAGCAGAATTACGGCGTAATGTTCCCACAGTCAACAGTTTATTTGATAACCGAATTGCGGTGTTAGCTGGGGATTTTTTATTTGCTCAATCTTCTTGGTATTTAGCTAATTTAGATAATTTAGAAGTAGTGAAACTGCTATCAGAAGTGATTCGAGATTTTGCTGAAGGAGAAATTCTTCAAGGCATTAATCGCTTTGATACCAGTTTAACCTTGGATGCTTATTTAGAAAAAAGCTACTACAAAACTGCTTCTTTAATTGCCAATAGTGCCAAATCAGCAGGGATTTTAAGTGATGTATCCACAGAAGTCATCGATAATCTTTATGCCTACGGACGTTATTTAGGATTAGCATTTCAGATAGTGGATGATATCTTAGATTTTACCTCATCAACTGAGGTTTTAGGCAAACCCGCAGGCTCAGATTTAATCAGTGGAAATATTACTGCCCCTGCTTTATATGCCATGGAGGAAACCCCCTATTTAGAAACATTAATTGAACGAGAATTTAGTGAGCCAGGAGACATTGAAAAGGCGTTATCTATTGTGAAAGAAAGTCACGGCATTGAGCGATCGCGGGAATTAGCCGCTTATCATGCTCAATTGGCTCTCAAACACCTTGATTGTCTGCAACCGTCTGTTTCTGCTCAGTCGTTAACTGATTTAGCGGATTATGCTTTGAGTCGTCTTTATTAAGAGATGGCCAGACGTTCAGTTTAAAAATCCTTGAATAAAATAGGGCAAGGTTGATAATTATCTTGTTCCCATAGTTTACCTTGTCATTTGAGAACATCTTCTGCTATTTTAATAAAATTAGCTATCATTTTGCTGTCTTTTACAACTGTTTAAATCAAAGTGTCCTACGCCATTGACTTCGGTACCAGCAACACCATAATTACCCGTTTAAACCCTGTCACGGCAACCCCAGAAATGGTTAAACTGCCAGGAGTTTGTCAACAATTGGGGAATAATCCCCCTTTAATTCCGAGTTTAGTCTATATTGAAAATGCGGAGCAAGCGCAAATATTAGTGGGTCAAAAAGTACGAGATCGCGGTTTGGATTTATCTAATAATCCGCGATTTTTTCGACAGTTTAAGCGAGGTATTGGGGCAAATATTCAAGGTTTTTTGCCGGAATTAGATGGTCAATCAATTACTTTTGAGCAAGTGGGAGAATGGTTTTTAAGTGATTTAATTAAACAGATAAAGAATGAAAGTGTTACGCCCTTAGATTCTTTGGTTTTAACGGTTCCTGTTGATAGTTTTGAAACCTATCGTCATTGGTTAAGTCAAGTTTGTCTAGGGTGGAATATTGAACAGATTAGACTATTAGATGAACCCACAGCAGCAGCATTAGGCTACGGAAAAACTGAAGAAAGTTTATTATTAGTGGTAGATTTTGGGGGAGGAACAATTGATTTATCTTTGGTGCAGTTAGGGGTAGAAAACAAACAACAAAATCAAGGATTTATTTTAAAGTGGGGGCAAAAATTCTTAGGAGAAAGTTCAGGACAGAAAGCGAAACTTGCCCGTGTTTTAGCGAAAGCTGGCTCAAATTTAGGGGGTTCAGATATTGATGATTGGTTGATTAATTATTTTGCTGATACTCAAAATTTACCCAAATCTTCTTTAACTTTAAGATTAGCAGAACGGCTAAAAGTTAAATTATCTTCTGAAATTGAAGCCAATGAAGTCTATTTTAATGATCAAACCTTTGAGAGTTATGAATTAGCTTTACACCGAGAACAATTTGAAACTATTTTAAAAGAACAGCAATTTTTTGAGAAATTAGATGAATTAATGACTCAAGTTTTGCAACAAGCAAGACGAAATGGTATTGAAAAAACGGATATTGATGGGGTGTTATTAGTGGGGGGAACGGTACAAATTCCCTCAGTACAAACTTGGGTTAAACAATACTTTGAAGAGTCAAAAATTAAATGCGATCGCCCCTTTGAAGCCATTGCCCAAGGAGCCTTACAATTAGCCCAAGGATTTGAGGTCAAAGACTTCTTATATCATAGTTATGGTATCAGATATTGGAACCGTCGTAAAAACTGTCATAGTTGGCATCCTATCATCAAATCAGGGCAAGCTTATCCGATGAGTAACCCCATAGAAATTATGTTAGGAGCATCAATTGAAAATCAACCTAGTATAGAATTAATTATCGGGGAATTAGGGGCAGAAACAGGGGGAACAGAAGTTTATTTTGATGGTGATCGTTTGGTGACTCGTTCTATTAGTAATGGAGAGACAAATGTACAACCGTTAAATGATCGAGATGGGGCGCGAACCATTGCTCAATTAGATCCTTTAGGTTCCCCTGGAAGTGATAGAATTAAGTTACAATTTTGGGTAGATAATCAGGGATTTTTAAGGATTAATGTGGAAGATTTATTGACACAAAATCAGTTAGCCAATAATCAAATTGTTACTCAATTAAGTTAAACAAAAGTGATGCTCAACTCATAAAATTAAGAAACTTTTGGATCACGAAGGAATTGGCAATATCAATAAAAAAGGCTCCCACTAAAGGAAGAATAATAAACGCTTGAGGGGAAGCCCCAAATTGTTCTGTAACAGCAGTCATATTGGCGATCGCCGTTGGGGTTGCACCTAACGTCAATCCAGAATACCCTGCGGAGATAACCGCAGCATTATAATTTTTGCCCATGACAGGAAAGACAATAAAGATGGTATAAAGCGTACTGATCAACAACTGCGCCAACAGTAAGAAGGCGATCGCTCCCCCCATATCTGCTAATGTCCACAACTGCAAACTCATTAATGACATCGCAAGGAACAAACCGAGAGCAAGATCAGAGATTAACGCCAGAGAAGGGGTTTCAGTAGGCCAAGGAAAGCGTTTTAAGATGAGTGGCATGATGTTGGTTAAGATAATTCCCGCCAATAAACAGGCGACGAAATCAGGCAATTTTAACCCTATCAAGGTAGCGAGAACATTGATTTGAAGTCCTAAACCAATAGCGGCAGCAATCACTAAGAAGGAATTCAGCATAGTATTGTAGTCAATTTTGACATTCCTCCGGTTATGCTTGATTCCGATGGCGAGTTCTTGCTCTTGATAATTGGGTCGAAGTCGGTTTCTAATAATCAAAAATTTTGCGGTTGGCCCCCCAATAATTCCCCCCAAGACCAAACCAAAAGTGGCACTAGCAATGCCAATTTCCGAAGCATTGGCAATCCCATAATTGTTCATAAAAATAGGCGACCAAGCGATCGCCGTTCCATGGCCACCACTCAGAGCAACTGAACCCGAAAGCAGGCCAATGGGCAAATCTAGCCCCATTAATGCAGCCATCCCTACCCCAGTAAGATTTTGGATAAATAGATAACTCACCGCAGTTACTAACAAAATTAAGAGGGGTTTTCCTCCTTTTAGAAGGGTTTTCAGCTTGGAGGAAATTCCAATAGTTGTAAAAAAAATAATTAAAAAAGCATCACGGGCATAGAGAGCGAATTCTATTTGAAACTTAAAGACAGCATAAAAAATACCAAAAATTAAGGAGGCTAAAACACCTCCTGACACAGCATCAGGGATGTTGAAATTCCGCAAAAAACTAATCTGTTTTGTTAGATACTTACCAAGATAAAGGACTAAAATAGCTACAATAATGGTTTGGCGTACATCTAATTGAAAGATACTCATCATCTGAAATCATAATTGGTTAGCCAATATTCAAATTGTAGCGCAATTAAGTTAGTTCGTAGTTAGGGGTTTAATCCTATCAATCAGCCTTAAAAGGATTACTAAAACCCTCAAACATAGATAATTATTAATAATTGATATATTTTGCAAATAATTGGGCTTAATAATATTAAGCCCTGGATATGGAATATTTATTTCACCCCGAAGCAATCAACGAATATTTTGAATAATTAACAGCTTACTCATTTATATTTCTCCCAAATATATAAGTCTTCGGGACGATCAATATCGGATAAAACAGGTAAAAGATAATAACTTAAATTGAGTCCATCAGCAATATTTGTCGTCATGGATAAAACTTCAGATGTTCCCCAAAGAATCTCTCTAAATAATTCAGGAATAACTCTTTTTAAGCCAATTAAATAATAACCACCGTCGGCAGCTTCTCCTAACACTAAATCATGATTTTCTAAATAATTAAAAGCATTTTTAAGAATATTTATATTAAGATCAGGACAATCAATACCAATAATGACAGCCTTAGAAAAACCCAATTTGAACGACTCAATAAAAGCCATATTCATGCGATTTCCTAAATCTCCCCTTGCTTGGGAATAGTAACTTAAATTATCCCCTAACCATGCTTGCATTAATTCCTTATTTTTGCCTGTATAATAGATAGAAATTGCAAGATTATTTAACAGTTTTTTGGCTTGTTTTACTGTATGTTCTGTTAATTGTTTTTGTAAATTTGCTGCTCCTTCTGCACCCAAAACAGGAATTAAACGGGTTTTTGTTTTTCCAGGTTCAGGATAGCGAGTAAAGATAATTAGACAATGATTTGATGATAATTTATGCTGAGACATTTTTAAGGATTTTTAACGATAATTATCACACCGTTATAGGGGTCAACGGCCGTTGACCCCTACTTATTTAACTGTGCGGTAGCTAACGGAATTTGTTCCCAAAGGTAAGAAAATTGTAAACACTTCACCTTGTTGCGATCGCTGACGAACAATTAACTTACCACCTAAACGATGAAAGAGATTTTTTGTCACATCTAAATTAAGACTTAGACTGCCTGTTTCTGGTTGAAACATTAACAGTTGTCCTAATGCTTGAAGCGGGTTATTTGGTTGATTAGATTCTGTTTGAAATTGTAACTTTAATTGATGACCAGCAGTGCTAACTTGCACCCGAAGATGTCCCCCACTTGTTAGATTACGAGTACATTTTTCAATCAATCCAGTTAACACTTGATCCAACATTCCTGGATCACTAACCACTTGGGGTAATTTCTTGGGAAGTCCCACATCAAGCACTACATTTCGTCGTTGGGCTAGTTTTTTCCAACGGGGAATACATTGATTTAACAAACCTTCTAAAGACGTTGGTACTAATTCAACCCCTAAGTTGTGATTAGTTTTGCTTTTCAGTTCTGTGGCCCGGAAAATCAATTCCATGCGATTAATTTGTTCCGTACATTCTTGATCAATATTCTCTAATAATTTTCTCATTTTTGGCTCTAATTCTCGACCCCTTAATAATAGCCTTGTCATCGTACGAATACTGGTCAAAGGCGTGCGAATTTCATGGGTTAATGCCTGTAATAAAGCAATATCTGTGGCTTCATCAATTCCTGGAATATGTAAAGGAATATCAGCCACTTTTTTCGCCGTTTTTTTAGATGTTTCTAACTCACAAAAAGAATGAATTTTTCGAGAAGAAAGAGCAGGAAATTGAGGCAAATAATGGAGAAGTAAGCGACTAAATTGGCTAACAATACGATAATTAGGCGCAACTGGGGGAAATTCTTGAAAACACCTATCTAACTGCCGTAATTGAGGATGATGGGTCATGACAAGACGCGATCGCAAGGTTAACCAACCTTCTTCTACCACATCAGGATCAAAGGAAAATTGAAAGGCGGGCAGTCCTAGAGGATCTTCCCCTAAAACCATCATTAAACCAAAATGAGGGGTCAAAACCAGGCAAAATTGTTCAGTAAGCAGAGGATCTTGAGGGGACAAAGGCAGTTCGGTAATTCCTGGGGAATCGGTATTTACACAAGTTGATTGGGCCGCTGGTAACTGAAACCGTTTTCGTACCAAGTTTTGACCCATTTGTAAAGTAAAAATTCCCGTCTGAAGTTGGTTGGTGAGGGTGGTATGACAAAGGATGGGGGTAGGGGCTGATAAAATCAGTCCTTGAGAGGTAAATCCTACCTCCGTTGTCTTCTCAATTTCAGATAACAGTAAGGTTTCTAAAGCGGCGATCGCACTAAACCATTGTCCTTGGGCCTTAAGTCGAAGTTGGTCAATTTCCTCGGTGGTTTGTTGAGACACACAAGGTTGAATCACCGTCTCTTCGTGACGATTAATAATATCGCTTAGTTTCCCTAATACTCCCTCAGACACAATCATGAATTTCTCTCAGTGCAAACAATTGACCTCTAACATCTCTGATGGTAATGGAATCAAGGGATTAAGAATAGTGGTAGAACCGAACCGAATTAGGGGCAATTTCCCCAGGAAGGATTGATGGGTGGTTTCAGTTGAAAAGAAGTCACAACCTGTCAGTGATCTGATTGCCAAAATTCTACTTCAGCATCCCTTAACATTTCATCAATTAATGGTTTTTATAAGGTGACTTGGCTGAGAATATATTGTAAACGATCATAATCATCTTTTAATAAAATGCTTAACGTTCGTCCGACTCTAACTAACCAATCTCTGTCAGCTTTTCGTAACAAGTAAATTTCTCTAATTGCCGCCGCGATTAATGCTTCTGATGGAGCTTCTTTAACTTGCAAAAGAATCCGTAAAAATTCCACTTGCTCACTAAAATAAACGATTTCGATGGGTTGACACCGATGTACAGCTTGATGAATTTGAGGGGGACGAGGAGGCAAAAATTGATAAACTTTTCCTAAATTTTGTCCATTGCCATTGCCCATATTTTGAGGAGATTCAAAGCCAACAATTGCGGCCCGAAACTCAGTTTTGAGCATAGCAAAAATTTGGGGTTGTTGTTCCCGTAAATCGGCTAAAGATAATCCTAATGCTCTCGCACGATGGACGGAATCAATGGGGGTTGTCGTCGCATAGGTAACAATTCCCAAAATCTTATTGCCTGATTCTTCATCTAAGGATTTTACCCAACTGCCAAAAGGTGGCATAATAGGAAAACTTAAGGTTTCTGGTTCCAAACATTGGGCTAAAAATTGCGTGGTTGATGTTTCAATCACTTCCGCAATATGATCGGGATGACGACTATCTGTGGCAAATTGGGGTAAGGGAAGACGCATAATTAAATCAACAACTATAGAGACGCAAAATTTTGCGTCTATCAAAAAATAAAATAATTTAATTCAATCCAATAATCTTACTTTTTCTTGCCTGAAGTTAGATCAACAGCTTCTATTTCAGATAACAGAAAAGTAACGAGTTTATCCCAATTTCCACCTTCAAATAATACAGCAGCTTTTCCGTCACTTACTCGCTGTACCAGTCCTTCAAAACGGTAGTAAGTATCATTAGGATTAGTGATGCGTACTGTTGTGCCTGGTAAAATTAACATGGTCTTGATCTGGATTCAAAAAGTTTCTCCCTCTAGCTTAGCAGTATAATCCCTATTTGTGGACAATGATGTTAAGGATATTTTTTCAAGAATTGCTGACTTTTTGCGTCTTGGTTATTTCAAGATGATTGTAAGAGTTTTTGATAAAAAATTAATAATTGTTGTGCGAGGGCTTTATTGGTATATTTTTCTAAGACTCTTTGATAGCCTTTCTCTGCTAATTCTTGGGCTAACTGTGGCTTTTCTATGAGTTGAGTTAAACAAACTTGTAAGGCGTGATCATCTCCTTCAGGAAAAATCAATCCAGCGTCTTCAATAACATTAGGAATTTCCCCAGAATTAGAGCCAATAACGGGAACTTTACAGGCCATAGCTTCAATTAAAACATGACCAAATTGTTCTTTCCAACCTACAGCAGTTAAGGTTTTAAATTCATAGGTTGTTTCTGAGGGTAAAACTAAAACATTCATCAAGTTAATATAACGAGGGACTTGAGCGTGGGGAACACTTTCAATAATAATTAATCTATCTTTAAGTCCAAGTTCTTGAGCTTGATTAAGAATTGTTTCTTTTAATTCTCCCCTACCCAATAAGAGGAGTTTCCAAGAATAATGAGATAACTTAGCCACGGATTTTAATAAAGTTAAAATTCCTTTCTCTGTTACAAATCTTCCCACAAATCCAATCACGAATTCTTCTGGTTTAATACCTAGTTCATTGGCTAATTCAGGCTGTTTTTGGGGAGAAAACAAAGTTTCGTCTACTCCCAATTGCGGCATTACTTGAACAGCTTTATTATAACCATGATCTTGTAAAATATCAGCCGCATCTTGATTTCCAGCGACTAACCCATCAGTATTTTTGAGGTTATATTGTTCTAACAAAGCAATGGGGAATTTGGAAGCATAGGGAAGATTCCACCAAGTAAAAAATAGATTTTTTGCCTTGAGATTTAACCCGCGATTAAGGGTGATTAATTGAGCATAAGCAAAGGATTTAACTCCTTGTTCAACTTGAATAATTTGGGGCTTAAACTCTTGTAATAAAGAAATAATCTCTAATCCAAATGTTAATAATCCTTGATTATTTTTACTAAAATTAGAAAGCGGAATTACCTTAAAATTTCCCTCAGTGCGAGGTTTTGTCTCAATTAGTTTATTTTGTACCCCACCTGGCCGCCATTGTTTCGGGACAACAATTATGACCTCAATATTCGGTTCAAGATTGGCTAGAGTCCTGAATTTTTCACAGTTGAGATCAACAATATAGGTGTGACTAGCAACTAAAATTTTCATATTAGTGTTAATTAACAATCAAGTTTATTTAAGCTATCTGAGAGAGTTGATTCTGATTCAATTGAGAGTTGTTTAAATCTTCTTGACTATAAATTTGTCCATCACTACCCTTGGCAAGAATAACTGTTTTCATAGCATCCAATAAACCCAAACTATAAAAAAACAAACGTACCAGAATTTTAAGGGGTGAACCACCTTTATTGCAGGGGGGATTTCCTAATACATGACAGTCAAAAAGTTTAGCATATAAACGTAATTGTTGATTAAGGTTTAGATTTTTCAGGGCCATTAAAAAATGATTATGATAGAAAGTGAGTTGATAATTAAAAGAACGGGTACTAATGTCGTGACATCCTCCTGTTTCTTCTCCTAAATGCACTAAATAAGCATCAGGTTCATACCAAATTTTATAACCTGTTTGTCTTAGCCTTAAGCAAAAATCAGACTCTTCTCTAACGGCACTCCCTCGAAATCTTTCATCGAACCAAATATTATATTTAGTAAAAATTTCCTTTCTAAAAGACATATTACAACCACGGGTTGAAATAACTTGTTGTGGTTTCGTTGTATGAACCAAATCAATATGATACCAAGCAATACCAGGATCCATTGCTTCTGGTGGTAAAATCTCAATAGTATAGGGAGATTCAGGGTTAGCAACCTTTTCAGAATCAGCCAATTTCATTCGGTCTAAAACCCGTCCCGCAATAGCTCCAATCCTTGGATCTTTCTGATAAGCTTCTACGTGAGCATATAGATAGTTTGGGGGTAATTGAACATCATCATCAATAAAGAGAATGATCTCCCCTTTAGCCCGTCGAACACCATAATTTCTAGCCCCTGGTAAACTAGCCCAATTAACGCGAAACCACTGGATTTTATGGGTGTTAACTAGCTGTTCTAAATAAGCTTGAATGCTTGGTTCATGGGTAAGAGTTTGATCAACGACGATAATTTCAAGATGGGGATAATCTTGCTTCAGAACATCTTCAAGGGTATCCTTTAAGATTTGTTCTCGGCGGTAGGTAGGAATAATTAAAGAAATCAAGGGATAGGTCATAATTTTAGGTGGCTGATGGAACTTTTTTAGTGGTTTTAACTCTCTTTTTCTTAGCGTCTTCTGCGTCTTTTTGGGCTTTTAACTTCGCTTGTTCCTCTTTATCAATAAGGGGCAATTTTAAAATAATACCAGCAAATAGCCAATAATAGACACAAACTGGATCAGTGTCCAAGGGATACCAATAGGGGAAATAGCTAATAATTAAGATAAACACCCAAAACCCAGAAGCAAAACTTTTTAGGGCTTTATCTTTTAAGGGTTTCATCGCCTTAAAAGTAAGAAAGGATAAATGACTGACAAAAATCATAAAGGCTCCTAAACCTAAAAACCCAATTTCAAATAAAAGTTTAGGATGATAGGTTTCTACTAAAGAAACAGAACCAAAAATTCGAGTAGAGTTTGTTGCTTTACCCAGACCCCTCCCTAAAATTCCTTTTTGGTTATCTAGGGCATATAGGAATTGGTCTTGCATAAAAACATAGGGAGGAGCCGCATTCCACCGAGCCACAAAACTGTCAATTCTTTCTTGAATAAAATCCGGATTTATAAAAGAAAATCCAACAAATAGAACAAAAGCAAGACCAATTCCAATGGGAATAAATCGCTTCAGGTTAGCAACTTGTCCCGTGAGAAATAGTAAAATAACAATTAATGCTGGCACCATCGCTAAGGCTATTCTTTGTCCACAGACAATCGCATTAATAAAAACTAGGGCCATACCCACTAAACCAGTATTGCGCCAAAAGAAAGATGTATCACTAAAAGCAACAGCAAAAGTAATAGCCGCATTTCCTATTAAAAACCATGCCCAGTGCCAAGGAGAGACAAAAGTTCCAGGTAGTCGAATTTGTCCTTGACTGGGACTATAAAGTAAAGAACCTCCTACTAAACATTTAGCCGTTAATTGGGGCTGGAATAATTTGAGTCCTGTTAGGTAATCTGTTCCCCGACATCGACCTGTTTTCAACATCCAATATTGAGCCAAGCCTAACAAACAACAAATAATCGCTAAAACAACCAGCAAGCGACCAAAAAAAAGTAACTTTTTTTTATCTTCAATTAAGTAATAAGCACAAAAAATCAAGGGAACATAACCAAGTAATACTTTTAATCCTATTACCCCTTGTAGAAAGGGAATTCCACTTCGACATGGGGTTCGTATAATGATTCCGTTGCTATCTAAAATAAAGTTTCCATTGGCATCCCGCAAAAATTCTTCATAGTCACTGAGAGAATCACAAGTAGGCAAAAAATGTTGCAATCCATTGACTAAAAATAGTGTGAGCAGGCTACAGGTTAAGATCAAAAGTAAAGTAGGAAGCAATTGTTTGGCCACGATAATGGGTTTTCTTTTGCGGCGACACTCTGTTATGAAGCCAAGTAAAGCAGGAATATAAAACCCATCTTTGGATATTTGAAAAAGGGCATTTCCCCCACCAATCCAGTAGGTTGCCGTACCACTGAATGGCATATAAATGAGAAAGGCCCACATAGCCGTTCGGGGATAATTGTAACAAATAACCATGGTTGGCACTAAAACGCCAACGCTAATACCGACTTTCGGGCTAATACTGAAACTCAAAGTCACTCCCACAATAATCGCAAAGAATAAAGAGAATCCGATCAAACTCATGAGTTTTCTCCTTTTTTCTCTCCCTTGGCGTTTTTGGGCCAGTTTTTCTTTGATATCAATGACTGAAGTCCCTTTTTGACCTTTGGTTGCTTTTCTTTTGCTCTTAGAGCGTACCATTATCTTTAAGCTGTTGTGACTGCCTGTGTAAATTATACATAATATACAAAAATTATTAAATTTTTAGGGCAATTGTTATAAATAACTCTGATATTTCTCTTGAATTAAGTTTTTTTATTAACTGATTATGATATAATATTGTGAATTTTATGTTTAAAATTTTTACTGATGTCTATTCCTCCTATTGCCTTAACATTAGGGATTTTGCTCTTAGCCTTAATTAGCTTTATTTTTGAGTTTTTACCTGTGGATACCACAGCGATAGGGATTGCCATATTATTAATTCTATGTGGTTTAGTGACTCCCGAAGAAGGTATTTCTGGATTTAGTAATTCTGCCACAATTACCGTCATGGCTATGTTTATTTTAAGTGCCGGAATTACCCGAACGGGAGTTTTACAAATTGTTAGAGATTTGTTATTTCAATTAGGGGGAAGAAGTCTCAGTAAACAAATTGTTTCTATGGGATTAATTGTGGGTTTTATCAGTGCTTTTATTAATAACACAGCTGTCGTCGCTGTTTTTCTTCCCATTGTAGAAGCTTGGGGAAAAAAACGCAAAATTTCTCTCTCAAAATTACTCATTCCTCTGTCCTACACCGCTATTTTAGGTGGCGTAATTACTATCATTGGTACATCAACTAATATCCTAGCCAGTGGATTATCAAAAAAGTTGGGTTATGGTGAATTTAGTATTTTTTTAATTACCCCTGTTGGTATTCCTACTTTCTTCATTGGGCTAACTTATTTGACTTTTATTGCTCCTCGATTATTACCGGAACGTAAGTCGACTAATAATCAGGGAGTTAATGTAGATTATGGCATGAAAGATTACGTTAGTGAAATCATTATTACCCCTCGTTCTAATCTCATTGGGCAAACATTGCGTCAAAGTGGAATTCAACGAAAATTTGACATTGATGTCTTAGAAATCATCCATAATGATCTTCATTTTCCTCAACCTTTGGCAGATAAAGTTTTATCATTAGGTGATATTTTATTAGTCAGGGGAAGCAAAGATGATTTACTGCAAATTCGAGATGAAAGAGGAGTAGATATCTTAGCTGATGTTCAATTTGACAAAAATACAATTGAAGAAGAACTCAGTTTTGGAGAAGATAAAGTGGCTGAAGTTTTGATTCTTTCTAATTCCCGTTTAATTGGTTCTACCCTCAAAGATTTACGCTTTCGACAACGGTATAATGCCACAGTTATCGCTATTCGTCGAGGGGAAGAATTACTGCGAGAAAGACTCGGTAAAGTTCGGCTACGCTTTGGGGATTTATTATTAGTTCAAGGGCCTAAAGAAAGTTTTATTGGGTTACAAACAACGAGAGAATTATTAGTGCTTGAAGAAAGAGATATAGAAACCCTACGCCAAGATAAAGCTTATATTTCTCTTGCCATTATTTGTGGTGTTGTTCTGACTGCTGCTTTTAATTTACTCCCGATTTTAGTCAGTAGTTTAGTGGGAGTAATGCTCATGATATTTACCGGATGTCTAAAACCTGGTGAAATTTATGGGGCCGTTCGTTGGGATATTATTTTCCTATTAGCTGGATTAATTCCTCTAGGAATTGCCATGGAAAACTCAGGAGCCAATCAACTTATCGCTCAATATATTGTTGTTTTGGGTAGTCATTTATCCAGTTACTGGGTGTTGGTTCTATTTTATTTAGCCACTGCTTTACTGACGGAAATTCTCTCTAATAATGCCTCGGTTCTTTTGATGTTACCTGTGGCCGCTGAAGTGGCTAAAAATCTCGGTCTTAACCCCTTGGCCTTTATGTTAGCTGTTATGTTTGCTGCTTCTAATAGCTATATGACTCCCATTGGTTATCAAACAAATACCATGGTCTACGGGCCAGGAGGATACCGATTTTTGGATTTTACCCGTGTCGGACTTCCTCTTACTTTGACCTTAACTTTGATTGTTCCCTTACTCATTGCCAAAATTTATGGACTGTCTTAGGAATCAATCATAACCGGGATAATTATTGCCTGGCGAAATATTAGATCGGTTAGGATTATAATATCTTTGATAGCCGCGATTATATTGAGACGGATAAGAATGGTTAGGATAATCACAATTACCGCAATATCCTCGTTGATTCCGTTCAATAATAATCCTTTCTCTCGAATAGGAATTGCCTCCCCCACCATAGTAGGAATTACCTCGATAATAAGATCGACTAGGTTGAGTATTAGGTGCGATGATTGTGCGATGAATGCCTGAATAGGGATTGGTTCTAATCTGGACGGGATAGGCTAAGATATCTTTAGGAAACCCACTCATCAAGAGGGTTATGCCTAACATTAGGCTAAAAGACTTATTGAACATAAGACCACCTCAATTCTGCCGAGAAGCGTCTGAGTCTTTTCTCAGTAGATTCTCCTATCTCCATTGTAAACTTTTCTCTAAGAGTCTCAGATTAAGTTATGTAGCATTAAAATTGAGAATAATGATTATGATGGTTAATATAAGGTACAAGTTTAATCACTAACTGATTAATTTTAGGATCGAGAAGATGAGTGATCGCAAACAAAATTCTATCTCCCGTGAGATGAAAAACCACGCTATGATTCTAGGCGGTTTTGTCGCAATTTTCTGGGTAACAGAATTATTAGATACATTTATGTTGAGGGGAAGCTTAGATCGCTTTGGTATTGTTCCTCACAGTCTTATTGGGTTGAGAGGCATTTTATTTGCCCCTTTTTTACATGGAAATTTTGCCCATTTAATTAGTAATACCATTCCTTTTCTAGTATTAGGATGGTTAGTCATGTTACAAGAAACCAGTGATTTTTGGATTGTTACTTTCTTAACCATGATTATCGGTGGTTTAGGGGTATGGTTTTTTGGCGCACCAGGATCAGTACATATTGGGGCAAGTATTCTGATTTTTGGCTATTTAGGCTTTTTGTTATTGAGAGGCTATTTTCAGCGAAATTTTGCTTCAATTTTTCTCTCAGTTATTGTCGGAGTTCTCTATGGAGGACTAATATTTGGCGTTTTACCGGGTCGTCCTGGAATTTCTTGGCAAGGTCATCTTTTTGGCTTTTTAGGAGGAGTTTTAGCGGCTAAATTGATTGCTAATGAAAAACGATTTTATTCTTAAAAGAAAGCGTGTACCTTCCTGGTTTGCTCTGGAATTAGTGGTACACGCACCATGACTTAATTTAGCATATTTTTTAGATGAACGTTTGATTAAGCTAGGCTTAAGGTAAGAAATAAGGAAAAAAGAGAAGTAATCAATGTAATCCAGATAACTTGCAAGTCTTCAGGCTTCATAAAAATCAACTCAATTTAAAAGTTCAGTATAGGTATTCTTTTTCAGTGTAACCCAAAGCTCTCAAAATAGCATGGGAAAATTTACTCTCTTCAATACGGGGTTTCCCGTACCTAGTTGTCACTGAAAATTTTACCATCATTAACCTTTAAACACCATTGATTTTTTTAATCATTATCATTAGAAAATCTTAGGATTTTTCAGCCATTAATTAACGGCTCTTAACTCAGGCAGTTTGGCTTGACAAAGAGCAATAATCTTATCAGTAACTTCTTGAATCGTTAACCCATCTGTGTTCAGTTCAATGGCATCGATCGCTTGACGAAGGGGGGCAATTAAACGGTGACTATCTCGATAATCTCTTTGTTCAATCTCTTGTTCAAGTTGCGCTAAATTAATCTCGGCTTGTCCTTGAGCCTGAAAATCTAATAAACGTCGTCTGGCCCTTTCCTGTACTGAGGCCGTTAAGAAAATTTTCACCTCTGCATCAGGAAACACATGAGTCCCAATATCTCGCCCTTCGGCCACAATACCGCCTCGTTTTCCCATTTCTTGTTGATACTTAAGCAACTGATTACGCACAGCCCCTTGAGCCGAAATTTGAGAGACGAGAGCCGTCACTTCCGGGGTACGAATGGCCTGGGTAACATCTTCCCCATTAATTATAATTTGGGGGGGATTATGAAATTCTAACCGTGCTTGAGCCACCAATTCGGCGATCGCACTTTCATCTTCTAAGGCAATACCAGACTGTAACAGCAGCCAAGCGATCGCCCGATACATAGCCCCTGTATCTAAATAAGTTAAATTAAGGGCTTGAGCTACCCGACGGGTTACGGTTGATTTCCCTGCTCCGGCGGGCCCATCAATAGCGATAATCGGTTGACGTACCTTAAGCATAACATTATCAATTAAACGGGTTGATCCCACATAAGCGGCGATCGCCAATAACCCTACTTCTTCAACAGTCTCTAAGGAATTCAGGGTTTCAGGGTGAACTAATGACACATACTGCACCTTAAGGAATGGAGTAAACGCCAATTTTTGCTGAACTAAATCAATTAATATTGGCCCTTGTCTTTCTCCTTGCTGAAAAGCTTGTTTTGCTTGCTGAAGACTATGATATAAAACTAAGGCTTGATCTCGTTCTTGAGCCGAAAGATATTGATTGCGAGAACTATAAGCGAGGCCCGATGGTTCCCGAATAATTGGACAACTTTTAATTAAAATTGGTAACTTTAAATCAGTGACTAACTGACGAATGATCGCCAACTGTTGAGCATCTTTTTCCCCAAAATAAGCCACCTGGGGACTGACAATATTCAAAAGTTTGGTGACAATGGTTGCTACCCCTTGAAAATGTCCTGGCCGTAAGGGGCCACACAATTGAGAGAGCATTGAAGGGGGAGGAATTACTCTCGTTGTCATCTCATCAATGCCCATTTCTTCAGGGGTTGGGGCAAAAACAGCCTTTACGCCTAATTCTTCGCAATATTGACAATCTTGAGCCAATTGACGGGGATATTTGTCTAAATCTTCCTGGGGAGCGAATTGCAGGGGGTTAACAAAAATACTAACCACCACCAGATCCATTTCTGTCATAGCCCGACGAATTAAACTAATATGGCCTTCATGTAAAGCCCCCATGGTGGGGACTAGGCCGATGCTTTGGGTGTTTCGTCGGGAAGCTAAATAAGCCCGTAACCCTGCCACAGTTTTAAACAAACGCATTTTTTTATCGATTAAATCAAACAATAAGAGCAATTAGCCCAAATATGATCATAATCAATATATGCTGTTGTTTGTCGGGGTAATTCATCAATTCCCCCTACCTATAGGGTCGATCAGACAGACAACAATGATAAGATCAAGCCTGGTAAGCAAGTTGAATATGATTAATGAGTAAAACAGTTATCCGTACAGAAAATGCACCGGCCCCTGTTGGCCCCTATAATCAAGCGATCGCCGTCCAGGGACAACTCTTATTTATTGCTGGCCAAATTCCCTTAGATCCCCAAACATCACAAATTGTTGGATCGGAAGACATTACGCAACAAACCCAACAAGTTATGAAAAATATCGGAGCCATTTTAGAAGCCGCAGGCACGACTTGGGAAAATGTGATCAAAACAACGGTTTTTCTGAAAAATTTAGCGCATTTTGTCCCAATGAATCAAGTTTATGCCCAATATTTTGACGAAGCAACTGCCCCGGCTCGTGCTTGCGTTGAAGTTTCCCGCTTACCCAAAGATGTGTTAGTAGAAATTGAATGTATTGCTGTGATTAAATAATATCAAATTGATGAAAGATCACCCCACAAATGGCAGCGATCGCAGTGATTCCTAATGCCAGTAAAGGATCTTGTCCTTGTCCAACGGCAAAAGATGTCACAATTCCGGCACCCAAGGCAGCGGTTAAGCCAGCAGCCACTAAGTCTTTATCTGTATTTTTATTGTACATATACCCTTTCCGATAGCAATTTTGAGACGCATTAATTAAGCGTTGCTCAAAAATAACATTCTGTTGGGGTTCTCTGTCAGCAAATCAAGCAAACTGCAATCAAGCTTTAAGTTTAGCTATATTTCTTAACAATAGCCAGGGGTTGCCCAATAAAGATACATTAGATCAAGGAAAGCTTATCGAGTTTTACGGGACTTATGTCAAATATTTATACTGTTGAAATTCATCACGAAGGGGAAACCTACACCATTGAAGTTCCCGACGATAAAACGGTGCTTACTGCTGCCCAAGAGGCTAACATTGACTTGCCCTTTTCTTGTAGTGCGGGAGTTTGTACCACTTGCGCCGCACAATTGTTAGAGGGAGAGGTTGATCAAAGTGAAGGGATGGGGTTATCTCCTGAGTTACAAGGAGAAGGTTATGCCCTATTATGTGTCTCCTATCCTCGTTCTAACCTAAAAGTGGAAACGAAAAAAGAAGACATGGTTTATAATCGACAGTTTCCCCAACCTTAACCTGATTGTAGTAAGTAAGGTGGGCATTGCCCACCCTACTTGATAAGATTAAAAAAGAGACGTTTTATGAAACGTCTCTACACAAAATTGATAAAATTCACTCAATTACAAATATATCTTTTATATCCGTAACCATCAATATAAGGATGGTTTTTGACATCAACAGTACAATTTTTCAAGTCAATAGGTGCTATAAAATTAACTGTCCAAACTTCTAGGGGATGAGACAGCTTTTCTACGGTTTGTTGTAGTTTATCTGTTGTTTCAGGGGAATTATCTTGCTCTTGATGAATTAACAAAAATGAAATATTTTCTAATTCAGATTGTCGATGTAATTCTAAACCTATACCCATCATTTCTCCGGTTTGGACTAAACTTTTATGAGTCGTAGCGATTAAAACAGGTTGAGATGCGGTTTCTTTAATCACAGAAATAAATTGTTCTGGGCGATAATATTTTTGATAACCCAAATTAACCATAACTGTAATTGCCCCTAAAAATCCCATTACCCAAACAGCCGTACAAGCTAACTTCCCATTAGAGTTTAATTTGTCATAAAGTTTGCGGAGTAAAATTAGGGGATTTAATGTTTTTTGCTGTTGTAAAATGATATTTTCCGGTTTAACTTCATTCCACAAAATCCCTAAACTTGCCCCAACTAAAACCATAACAGCAGGGAAGTAAGTAAAACTATAGCGAGCAGCACGAGTTAAATCTTGTCCGATGACATAAGTAATGATGAGAAATAAACTAATTACACCCCCAATAAATGTCATCAAAATCAGCAAAGGTAAGCGAAATTGATTTAACTGCATTCCTGTTTTAATTCCTCTGTTGATATAAGGAATAAACCAAATAAAAAACAACAGTAAGATTAAACCAGACAGAATAACAATGGGAATAGAATCCGATTCTACAGGTAACAAAGAAATCATCGGAACCCATACCGCTAACAATTGGAATGGGGGACTAATGGCGTATAAAATATGACTTAAAGGATGAATCCAAGTAATCATATTATTACCGTATCCTTGGGGAATTACCACAAACATCCAGATTAAACCGGTGGTAGTCGTTCCCACAATTACCAAGAGAATACGGATTAAATTACGTTGTAATGAAGCAGATACATTTTGTTGAAATTTGAAATAACTTAAAATCCCTAATGTAATGGCTTCTGCCACCAGGGTTAAACAAAAAAAGTAATGAACTGATAAACCCAAACTATTGATCAAAATCCAAGAAAAAACCAACCATAATGGGATTAATGTTTGCTGATAAAGATGTCTCAAAGAGACAACTAAACAGCTTAAAGAAAAAATGACAAACAAAATAGCTAAGGTGTAATGACGCGCTTCTTGGGCCAAGAAAATACCATAGGAAGAAACCGCCATTAAAGCCGCACTAATTTGGGCAATGAGACGAGAACGAAAAGCGATTTTTGCTAGAAAATAAACAGCAGGAATCGATAAAACTCCCAATAAAGCAGGCAGCGATCGCATGACCCAAACATCAACATACTCCCCGGAAGAAGGAAACAATTTCACCCATAAATGAACCAAAACAAAATAAAGAGGCGGATGATTATCTTCTCGTAATAATAAAGAAACAACATCCCCGATATTTGCGTCAGGGTTCAAACTAAGTGGTTGCAAAAGGGTATCTAATGAAATAACCTGATTCAGAGGAACGGAGGTAAAATTGTTCCCTAAGCTAAATACCATGGTGGCAAATTCATCTGTCCAAGGGGGTTTAGCTGTCAAATTTGCAAAGCGGAGAATACTACCAAGAAACACCCATAAACACAAAAGTACCCAGTCATTGACTTGAGATACCTGACTCACCCACTGTTTAGACGACTGAAGTTTTAACACTGACTATCCTCACAACCAAACTTTAAATAAAATAACTTAAAATTCAAACTATGCAACCGATTGATTGGATTATTATCGTAATTTATCTCATCGCCACAATGGTGTTAGGGTTATTTTTATCTCACAAAGAAAGCAAACCCTCAACAACAGGGGAGGAAAAAGAACCCAAAAGTCTGGTTGATAACCTCTTGGCCGGAAGAAACCTTCCTTGGTGGTTAGCGGGAACCAGTATGGCCGCCACAACTTTTTCGATTGATACTCCCTTGTACATCTGTGGTGTGGTGGCAACCAGAGGTATTGCAGGGAACTGGGAATGGTGGAGTTTTGGTATTGCCCATATTGTCTTAATTTACATCTTTGCGGGGCTGTGGCGACGTTCTGAAGTGGTAACTGATGCTGAATTAACAGAACTGCGTTATGGTGGGTCAACGGCAGCTATTTTACGGGCAACGAAGGCCTTTTTATTTGCAGTTCCCATCAACTGTATTGGTATTGGATACGCCATGTTAGCGATGGTAAAAGTCGTGGATGCTTTGCAACTATGGCAAAGTTTAGGCCTTAATCCGGGAGAATCAGGCAAACTTTGGACAGTGATTTTTTTGAGTATCTTTGTTCTCATTTACACGGGAGTTTCGGGGCTTTGGGGTGTGGTGATTACAGATTTCTTTCAATTTTTTCTCGGTTTATTAGGGGCAATGATTGTCGCAGGTATTGCCCTTCATGATGTGGGAGGAATCCATCAATTAATTCCCAAAGTGCAAGGGGTAACAGAGTTTGATGTTTTATCTTTTATTCCTATTACCAGTAATGGGGGGTTTGGGTTTACTTGGAATGATGCAGCAGGGATTACAGCGACGACATTTTCAGCTTATTTATTTGTGCAATGGTGGTCATTTCGTCGGAGTGATGGGGGTGGTGAATTTGTGCAAAGATTATTAGCTGTGAAAGGAAATACGGAGGCAGCAGCTAAGAAAGAAGCGGAAAAAGCAACTTGGTTTTTTAATATTTTGCACTATATTGTGAGAACTTGGCCTTGGATTATTACGGCTTTAGCTGCAATAGTTTTATTACCTAATTTAGAAGACCCTGAATTAGCTTATCCAACCCTGATGTTAAAGTATTTACCTTCCGCTTTATTGGGGTTAGTGGTGGCTTCATTAATTGCTGCCTTTATGAGTACCATTTCCACTTCTATTAACTGGGGTGCTTCTTATTTAACTAATGACCTTTATCGTCGTTTTTTCCGTCCTCAAGCCTCTGATTTTGAGTTAACCAATGCTGTGAGAATATCATCAGTTTTGGTGACGGTTTTCGGGTCAATTGCTGCTTTTTATGCAACGGATATTACGACAGTGTTTCGTTTAGTGATTGCCATTGGTACGGGGCCAGGATTAGTCTTAATTTTACGTTGGTTTTGGTGGCGAATCAATGCCGCAGCCGAGTTATCAGCAATGATTGCCGGGTTTATAATTGGTTTAGTTACCACGATCAATCCTGCAATTAATAATATTTTTCCTGACTTTGGTTGGCGATTATTAGGCATTTCTGTAATGACTGCAGTGGTGTGGATAACGGTTATGTTTTTAACGCCCCCTGAAGATGAAGAAACCCTCTTAAATTTTTATACTCTGGTTCGTCCAGGGGGAATCGGTTGGCAATATCAACAATATAAAACGGGGTTAAAATCAGCCCAAGATTTAAGAACAGATATCCTAAGAGTTGTGGCGGCTACTTTATTAATGTTTGGCAGTATGTTTGCGATTGGTGGCTTTTTACTATTACAATCTATGACCGGATTTCTATCATTAACAATTGCAGTTATTGGAGGAATTTGGTTACGTCAATTGAACAAAAAAACTATTGTACCTATGCCTAGACCTGGATTAGATGATGGGTTTTAGGTTAAACTAATAGTAGGTAGGGTGAGCAATACTCACCTGATTCTTAACCATATATATTTTAGAGAATATGGACAATATCACCATTCTAGAAACCTTGTATAATAATATCGTATTTGGCTATTAAAACTAGGATTTCAGCATCACCTGAACAGGAAAAGAAATCAATAGAGGATAACGTTTCTGGACAAATTCACCATAATCAGCTAGATTATCTAATCCTAAACAGTTGAGGATAATTTCAATCATTATCCAAACCGCTAATTTACTAATAAGAATTTTCCATTTAATAGTCATTTTCCTTACCCTTCTCACAGCAGTATTCTTTAATTGTCTTCATGCTGAAGGGTGAAGATTTCGGAAAAATCCTCTTGATTGGTTAACTTAGGATAGAATTTAAGGCTCTACAGCCTTTTTTATTAATTTAAACAATACGCAGTTTAAATGCACAACAGCTTACCCAGGCTTAAAATTAGGCTGTGTAGACAGCCTTTGTGCTTATAGAATAAGGCTTTAGTCTGTATTCATTTATTAATTTTACATGGCAAGTTCAGTTCTACCGAACTTAAGGGATCAATTTATCAACATCTAATAAAAATAAAGGCTCTTGATTAGGAATTTGAATCATGGTAGAACTAATACAATGAATATTCCCTTGGGTTAAATAATTTTCGGGTAATGCCATAAATGCTGATTCAGGAACACGACGAAGAGAGGGGGGAGAATCTATGGGTAATCCGACAATTTTATGGACTTTATTGTGAATAATTAATAAAAAACGTTGTTCAGTAATTTCTTGCTCGGATGGCATTGATGTGATACCAAAGATACAACGATCAACATCAATCACTAATAATTTTTGGTCTTGATAATGGGTTAAACTAATACCTTTCTCTTGAGGATCACCATAGATTTTGCCCATGGGGACTACTTTTTGAACTGCATCAATAGGTAAAGCAAACCCTTCTTTACCCAAGATAAAAGCAATCATTTGTTGAGTTTTTTCTATTTTATTAGCGGCGAGAAGACGAGAACGACGGGGAGAGTAGAGAGTCATGATTTTTACCTTTTAACTTCTTACTTAACTAAAGATGCTTTAATTAACTGTTCTAATGTGGCTAATAATTCAGTTTCCTTAAACGGTTTAGAAAAATAAGCAGACGCGCCTAAATTCATGGCTAGTTGACGATGTTTATCCCCACTACGAGAAGTTAACATCACCACAGGAAGATATTTAAGCATGGAGTCAGATTTTAGATGAGATAATAAGCCATAACCATCCAGACGGGGCATTTCAAGATCACTGATAATTAATTGAATCTTAGATAATAAGCCCCCTTGCAGCTTTTCTAGGGCATCTTGACCATCTTTGGCCTGTTCCACCTGATAACCCGCTTTTTCGAGGGTTAAGGCCAAGAAACGACGCACATTAATCGAATCATCCACAATCATGATGGTAGGGGCGATCGCCTTAGTCTCAGTAAATCTCAGATCTAAATCTGCTAAGGTTGGAGGTTGCGATCGCAATAAGGGACGATTTTCCTCATTGATCCAACGTAACAAAGCAGTTGCATCTATCAAAGGAACCACGCGACCATCTCCTAAAATAGTACAACCAGAAAACCCAGAAGGCATTCCTAAGTTTCCTTCCACCTGACGAATAGTGACTTCTTGTTCGCCCCAATAGCGATCCACCTGAATCCCCACAAAATCATGACCTTGAGCTATCATTAAAACGGTGGGTTGATCAATGACAGCCATTGCTTCTATGGGGGTGATCGGATGAGGACGAGCAAAATCCAATTGTTGCCCTAAAGCAATCAGGGGAACTAACTGACCATCCCAATTAAGTACATTTTGTCCTGTTCCCATCATCATCATTTCAGGGTCAAGACTAATCATTTCTTCAATCACACTATTAGGAAAAGCCAACAGCATTCCGCCACTTTCCACCAATAATACCCGTATCACTGACAAAGTAAAGGGAACTGTCAGGATAAAGCTTGTTCCTTGGCCTGGTTTGGTGGCCACGGCAATTTCTCCCCGAATTTGACGCAGGTTAGTGCGTACCACATCCATACCCACACCCCGGCCTGATAAGTCTGTCACGGCCTCAGCAGTAGTAAACCCTGGCTCAAAAATAAGATCTAATAACTCTTTATTAGTTGCTTCTGCGAGATCAGACTGATTTAACCCCATTTGTAAGGCCTTAACTCTGATTTTATCTAAATTAATCCCCGCCCCATCATCTTGAACCGTAATAATAGTTTTATTTCCCCGATAAGTGGCACTAATTTCAATAGTTCCAGTTTCAGGTTTTCCGGCTGCTTGACGGACTTCGGGGGTTTCAATACCATGATCAAACGCATTGCGTAAAAGATGTAATAAGGGGTCATTTAACGCCTCTAAAATGGTTCGATCCACCAAAGTAGATCCCCCTTTAATCTTCAAATCCACCTGTTTACCGTATTGGAGTTCCATTTGTCGTAACCCCATGGGAAAACGCCCCACCAAATCAGCAATGGGACGCATTCGCAATTGGGTGATGGTGGTTTGCATTAATTTAAAGGTGCGGGAAAAAGCCCGTGAAGATCCTTCTGTTTCGTCTAAGTTGGTCTGAAGATCCCTAGTTACTTCCTGAAGTTGTACCATGGTATCCATCATTTCTTGGGACGCGACATGAAGATCACTATAACGATCCATTTCCAACAGATCGAAGTCTTGAAGGCTTAATTGCCCTGATTTAAGGGTTGAATCTTTGTCAGGCGATCGCTCTCCCACTTGATCATAAGTGTTTTTCAGATGAGCGTTAGATTGTTCTAATGTTTGTACCCTGTCACTTAATAATTCAACGAGATTTCTTAAACGTTTCAGTTGTAAATTTAAGCCATTACGTTCAATGGTAAGTTCCCCAAACAGATCACTGAGGGCTTCTAATTGCTTGATAGGGACACGAATTGTCTCTTGTTCTTCCCCTGTGTCAATATCTTCTGTACTCCTAGGAGAAGGGGAAACAATAAAGTCATTGGCCGTTTCAATTTTATCGGCGTTTAACTGGGCCAAAAATTCCTGGGCCTCTTCTGTAAATTCCTTCGTGGTGACATAGGATTTTAAGGCATCTGGGGTCATGAGAATGTTTAATTCTTCCGTTTCCTGTTCCAATTCCCAAGGTAGAGGTAAAGTCGTCTCTCCTGGAAGTTGTGACGACTCATCGGGAAACAAAGGTTGGGGAGTACCAGAGGAGAGAAAACCAGAAGAAGGAAACCCAAAGGATAAGGGCGTATCTTCTAAATCTACAAAGCTATTATCCCAGATTTCTGATTCTGCATCAGCGAGAGAGAGTGACAGATTATCTTCAATAGCTGGCATAGAGGAAAGATGGGACAAATCGAGTTCTGTGGGCATCATTTCCCTCTGTCCAATGATCACCATGGCCTGCGATCGCCGCCAAGCTTGCAACCCTAAAGGGGCAATAGTTTGAATTTGCTCTTGATAAGTTTCTAACCCCTGGATAATGGATTGACAGAGGGCGGAAAATGCCTCTAATTGTAGCATTTGCCCCAACCCTTCTAATTCTTGGGCCGCAATCACAAATTCTTCCAGTAAACAAGGCTGTTGGGGGTTGTCTAACACTGATTCTAAGCGTTGCAAACAGCCTTCTACTTCCGTTTGAAACATCAACAAGACCATATCTTCCCCTGCTTCTTCTGATAACAGGGTGGTGGCATCTTCCGGTTGAGGATCGCCCAAACGTTCATAAAGAGCAGCCATCAAAGGGTTAACCTGGGTTTCTAACCAAGATCGGTCAATATCTATCCCTTGACGATTCCATTGAGCCACCTGACGCAGATGGTCAATACTCGTTAATAATAGGCTTTCTAAGCTCCGATCAACCGAATGAGAACCCCCCACCTTAAGGACTTTCAAAAAGTCTTCTAAACGGTGGGCTAACTCCGATAGGGTTTGAAATCCCATCATGGCCGCCCCACCTTTGATCGAATGGGCGGCCCGTAATGCTCCGTCCATCTGTTGACGATCAACCCCATGGGTAGCTAACCCTAATAAACCCGATTCTAAAGCATTTAAGTATTCCTGAGCTTCTCCCAGAAATTGCCACCTAATCTCTTGTTCCTTATCCTTAGCCATGATTTTCTCCCTATTGGTAGGGTCAATTCATGAATTGACCCTACAATTAATTTTGTCTAGGTACTTAAGTGTTGCCTCCTAACTCACCTTAAATGTCCCCACAGAGGCTTGTAATTGATTTGCGATCGCAACAGTTTCTTGTAGGGAACCGGAAACTTGACGGGAAGAATCAGAGGTTTTTTGGGACACTTTAGCCACTTCTTCCATTAATTGCGTCACAGACTGGGAGGTGTTGGCCTGGGATACGGTAGCTTGGGAGATGGACTCTAATAATTGATCGATTTGGCGGGAAACTTCCACAATTTGCCCTAAACTTGCCTTGGTTTTCTCTGCCAAACGGGTTCCTTCAACCACCTGGGTTGTCCCTAATTCCATGGCTTCCACCACGGCTGAGGTTTCTTGTCGAATGGTTTCCACAATTTTCTCAATTTCTTTGGTCGCGGCGGCTGACTGGGCCGCTAATTGTCCCACTTCTTCCGCAACCACTGCAAAGCCTCGGCCTTCCTCTCCAGCGCGGGCTGCCTCAATACTGGCATTAATAGCGAGTAAGTTGGTTTGTAGGGCAATTTGGTTAATTAAAGAAACAACTTTAGAAATCTGTTGGGAAGATTCCCCTAACCGCTTCACTTTCTTGGTCGTTTCAGCTACGGTATCCCGTAATTGGAAGATATTGGCTACGGTTTGTTCCATGTCGGCCCCGCCCATTTCTGCGGTAGTTGAGGCGGTTTTTGCTACTGCGGCGGCGGCTTTGGCGTTATCTGCCACCACTTGAATTGATTGGGTCATTTCTTCCACAGAATTCAAGGTTTGGGTGATTTGAGACGCTTGGGCGATCGCTTCAGAGGCTAATTGACGAATTGACCCCTCATTGGTGGTAATAGAACTATTTACCTGGGTTGCTGTCTGTTTTACCTGACTCACAACGTCCCGTAAACTTTCCACAATGGAGTTAAAGAAATCCGCAACAATACCAATTTCCCCTGCACTAATTTCGGCCCGTACTGTTAAATCACCTTCTGAAGCACCTTCTACTTCTGTCAAGAGTTTAATCAGTTCCCGTTGTAGTTTTTCACTCCTTTCTCTTTCTTGTTCTGCTAATTCACCTTGTTGACGGGCAAATGCGGCTTGATCTTCTTTTTCCCGTTGGGCCGCTGCTTGTTGTTCGATTAATAATTCTTGGATCTGTTGCGCCATAGTATTAATATCAGACCCCAGTTGAGCAATTTCATCATCCCCAACTACTTGAACCCGTTGTGCAAAGTCCCCTTCTCCTAATCGTTTAACCACCTGACTTGATTGTAAAATGGGACGGGTGGCACGATTGGCAACAATTACGGCAATTATGCCCACAATTAACGACGTGGCTGCTGTTCCTAACAATAACAACCATCGTAACTGTCTTTGAGAGGCAAACACAATATCCGCATCGGTGGCAATGATAGCACGCCAATTAAGATCCGGTAAGCCTTCAAATTTAATCGGTGGGGCATAGGCCAACAGTTGTTCTGTCTGGGCTTTCAGATTTTGACCAGGGATAACATTAGCCTTGTTTTGTTGTTCAAGTTGTTCAATAATTGGGAAAATTTGGGCAGCGTCAATGGCTTTATATTCATCGGTGCGGTTAGTCATTGCTTTTCCACTGGACAGAGTTTGAACCACATATTCCCCTTCTGGCCCTAAAAAGATTTGTCTATCACCATTAATTAAATAAAAGGTTTGTCCTTCGGTTTTATAGTTATCAATGATTTTTTCTAAGAATTTTACAGGCATACGGGCGCGAATAAAGCCAATGGGTTCGCCTGTGGTGGGATCTTTTAAGGTAGAGGCCGCATAAACATTAAAGGTTCCTTCTGTGGTGGAAATAGAAGGTTGACTTAAGACGGGGCCATTAATTTTTAGGGCCGCTTGAATATAGGTTCGGTCAATATGATTTTTTAAGGGAGTTCCTGCCGTTTGAGCAATGACATTTCCTTTGATATCAAAAACCGCAATACTATCATAAATACCGTAAGCTTTTAACATCTTAGTCAGGGCTGCATCTTTTTCTTCTCTGGTTGCAGTTTCTCGCCATTTCGGGTTCGTAAAAATATCCAAACTAGCCATGGCTTGGATATCTGAAAAACGATCCTTCATATAAACGTGAATCTTATCTTGTAATTGCGTAACATTTGTTTTTTCAAAGGTATCAATTTGTCGATTAATTGACTGATTGGCTAAAGTATAAGCAATTCCCCCAACGGCCATAACGGGTAAGGTTCCTATGGCCATGGCTAACAGGGTTGCTTTGGCCCTAATGCCCCATTTTTTGTGCCTCATCTTGGCATTTGATTCAGCTATCCTAGGCAAACTATTGGGGGTTTCTACACTATTGAAGGTGACTTCTTTTTCGATAATAATCGGTTGGTTATTATCATTGACAGGGGTTAGGTTTCCGTTATTATTATTCGTGGCAGTCATGGGTTAATTCCTTTAATTTAAGAGAGATTGTGCTGTAAAATAGGAGCGTTAAGAATGGCTTCAGGAGATAAAATTAGTAAAATTTGTCTTTCTTGAGCAATACATCCCTGTAAATAAGGGGTTAACTCTGGTTCAACAGTTCCAATGGGAGACTGTATGACTTCTTTGGGAAAACGAATGACCCCTTTAACGGCTTCTACTGCTAATCCTAGGGCATTGTTTCTTGAGCGAATAATGGCGATAGAATACTGTTGAAGTTCCAACCCTAATGGCTGTAAACCGAGTAACAAAGCTAAGTCAATTACCCAAAAAATACGACTTCTTTGATTCAATAATCCCAACAAACAAGGGGGCATATTTGGCATTATTGTTAAACGACTAGCTGAAGTAATTAATACCTCTTGCGTCATGTTCATGGGTAAGGCAACTTGGGTTTGACTGTTGATTTGCAGTTGAAGATAGGGATCGCCAACTGCTTTTTTTGAGCGCAAGGTTTGAGTTTCAAAACTTGGAAGATTCATATAAACTTTCGGGAGGCTTACGATAATCTTAATTGGCTTTATTGGCTTCAATATTATTAGCCAATTAAACCAGAAAAGAGATAGTAAAGTTAGGATAATTTACTCTATTTCTACTCTCTTTTCTTAGGAAAAAATAATGGAAAATTTGTCCTAGCACATAAATTCAATAGGATTGCTAGATTACTTGTTGCATCAGGGATAGGATTATTTATTCAACAGATTTTACAGCCCTAACTAATTGTTCTTTGGTAAAGGGTTTAGTAATATAAACATCTGCCCCTTGTTTCATGGCCCACATTCGATCTAAATCTTGATTTTTTGAAGTACAAACCACAATCGATAAATTCTTTGTCTCAGGATTTTTCTTCAAACTACGGCACAATTCTAAACCACTCATCCCTGGCATCACTAAGTCAGTTACCACAATATCAGGTTTGTGTTGTTCGACTTTTCCTAGGGCATCTTTGGCATCGTTGGTACTGATGACAGTATAACCACTATCCCGCAAGTAATCACTAATTAACTCCATTTCCGAGATGGTATCTTCTACAACTAAAACTTTAGACATCGGTATATATCCTCAAAATATAAAGGTTGAAAAGCGTGGGCTAAATCAGTTGCTTACTCTTAATATTCCCAAGATTTACCGAAAAACTAACAGGTTGGCTAATTTTCTTTTTTCTCTTTAGTTATTTAAGTCAAATAACGAAAAACCATTTTTAATAAATCAGCTTGAGTAAAGGGCTTTGTCAAGTAGTCTGATGCTCCGGCAACTCTTGCTTTTGCCCGATCAATTAAGCTACGATTTCCTGTAACCATGACAATGGGTGTATTTTTAAATAAAGGATGATTTCTAATTAATTGACAAAGCTTATATCCATCGATTCCAGGCATTCCTACATCTAATAAAATAATATCTGGTTTAAATCTAATAATCTCTAATAATGCTTTCTGAGAATCATTAATTGCTTGAATTGATAGGTTTTGATTCTCAAGAAATCGACTAATTTCTCTCAGAATTGTGGGACTATCATCAACACAAAGCAGTTTAGAGGTTTTTTGAGAATCGGAGAAAGATGGTGGGTTATTAAAAGTTATTTGCTCGGTTATGGAAGTCGGTTTTTCTATAGATTTATTAGGGAGTAAAAATTTAGTTTCGCCAATTTGGGGAAGTTTATCAAAGGGAGATTGAGGTTCCCGTAAAACAACAATTTTATCAATAATTAATTGATGAAGATATTGAGCAATCTTGAGGTCATCTTGATTGGTTAAAACTGCTAGTTGTCTAAAACTAAACCCCCTTAAAAATTTGCTGAGCTTTTGAATTCTTTCAGGAGAAATTTGTTTTTTTCCTTGATTTTGACTGAAAAAATAAGGTCTTTGATCTGGGGAAGTAATCACAGGAGCTAAAGCTGCCCAACCCTTTAATCTTTGCTTACATTCTTCAATCAAATCTTTTAAATCAAGCTTCACAAACGGCGGGATTATTTCAGTATTTTTGATAAATTTATATTGACCTTTTTTCAGTAATAAGAATGAATCAAATACCTCTATGCTCAAAGTTTTTACAAGACTAGCAGCTTGATTAGCCTGAAGATATTTTTCGTTAACTAACCAACTAATTGCTTGATATTCAGGGGGACAATCTTCAAGATTTTTGCTATCATGATCAAAGTTTAATCTGGCTTGATTACGCACTATGCCCGTCAGAGAAGAAACTTGATAACTTAACCGACGTAAATGACGTTCTAAGCGATCAAAAGAGTCTAGGGAATGGTTGGCATAAATGAGTTTTCCTCCTTGCACATAAATACGCCAAGTTACTGAATTATCGGACACAATTAAACATCCACTGGCTTGAACTTGGGCAATTCTTCCTAAAAAATTGATCCCAGAGAAACTTGGAGTTTCTTCTATCTGATTTAGAGAAATCTTGTTCACAATTTCTAGATTCATAATGTTGGTTGATTAATGACAAAAAACGAAAATCTTGATCCTGATAAACCTTGTTTATTACATCTAATCAAATAGAGATTTTTAAACTTAAATCTTTTCAGCAACTTATCAGTCAACTAATGTACTTATTTTTTCTATTCTACTATTTTTTATCAGAAAATAAATCTCGTGTTCTTACTGATATTTCTTGTTTTTTTGGAAAATCTTCTTCCTGTCTTTATATTATGCTTTCAATAAATTTATATTTCTGTGAGTGAATCCCTATAGAATCAGTGATATCAATCACAGGTTTTTGGTATAATAAAATGAACAGTCTAAGTATTTTTTGTCAAAATAACCAGTGAATAATTATGGAATTTTAGAAAAATTGGTTTTGTTAATTACTGTATTTATGCTGATTAATCATGATTTGAGTTGGACATACATAAGTAGTCGGACAAAATTAAAGTTAACTGTATAGCATTCTCATACCCTAATTTAATGGTGTCCGACTGCTTAAGGTAGGATAGGCTGCCTCTAAATTTTTATCCGCCCTTCTGCCCTCTGCCTCCTGCCTCCTTCAATAGCAAGGGTTTTAGGCATTTTAAGCGCACCATATAAATTTTTGTGAAAAGTTAGTAAAATTACGGTAAAATCTTGGCAATGGCTTGATAATATATGCTCATATATGAGTTAAAGCTAGTTAAGCGTTCTTCAGGGAAAATCCCTAGGTTTCTTATGCAATTAGGTCAAATCTTACTTCAGAAAAACTGGATTTCTTCCCATCAACTCGAAGAAACCATCAATCTGCAAACGGCTCACAAAGCCAAATTGGGAGAGTTGCTGATTCAAAAAGGTTTAATTATGAATGATCAGCTAGAAATTGCCCTCAAAGAACAATATTGGCGCAAAAATGGCTTCTGGGTTATTGATTAAGACTCAATTTTATTTTTTAATATTTTTCTCGGCAAAACAAGTGATCCCCTATGACACCATAGGGGATCTTCTAATGCTAACTGGTTTTTCCAGCTAAAGTACGACGTTTCGTCACCATTTCGTAGGCTTCGATTAGATCGCCCTCTTGCCAGTTACTGAACTTATCAATGCCAATACCGCATTCGTATCCAGCATTAACTTCTCGTGCATCTTCTTTCATCCGCTTGAGAGAATCAAGGATACCTTGATAAATCACATTGCCACCACGACGCACTCTGATGAAACGGTTACGCACCACTTTGCCCGATTGTACATAACAACCAGCCACAGCCCCCCGTCCCACAGGGAAGACGGCACGGACTTGGGCTTGTCCTAGGGCAGACTCGACTTCTTCGGGTTCCAGTAACCCTTCCATCGCGCCTTGGATATCATCTAGGAGCTTGTAAATAATATCGTACTCCCGAATATCCACCCCTTCTTGATCTGCCGCTGCCCTTGAACCACTGGCCAAGGTCGTATTAAAGCCAACAATCACCGCGCCACTAGCAGCGGCCAAATCAACATCCGTTTCAGTAATTTCCCCGGCTGAAGCCAAGAGAATGCGGATTTGTACCTCATTTTGTGGCAACTGTTCTAAGGCCCCTAAAATCGCCTCAACAGACCCTTGAACATCGGCTTTGAGGATTAAGTTGAGTTCTTTGAGTTCTCCCTCTTGGGCTTGGGCTGATAGGGTACTGAGGGTGATACGACGGGAAGACATGGCCTGTTGTAATCGCGTCTGACGATGGTTTTCAGCATTTTGTTCCGCGATGACACGGGCTTCTCTTTCGTTGGAATAGACATCAAACTCGTCCCCAGCCTCTGGCACGCTGTTGAGTCCTAAAATCTCCACCGCAAAGGATGGAGAAGCAGCCTCAACTTTGTCACCTCGGTCATCAATCATGGCGCGAATCTTGCCAAACACGGAGCCAGCGACGATCGCATCTCCCACCCTTAAGGTGCCATTTTGCACCAGGAGGGTAGCCACAGGGCCGCGGGTCCGATCTAAATTCGCCTCGATCACTGTTCCTTTTGCAAGGCGATCAGGGTTAGCCACTAATTCTTCTACTTCTGAGACGAGCAGTAGCATTTCCAACAAAGTATCCAGATTTTCTCCTTTGAGCGCACTCACGGGAACCATAATGGTGTCTCCGCCCCATTCTTCAGGAACTAAGGCCAAGTCAGAGAGTTCTTGTTTAATGCGATCGGGGTTTGCTTCTGGCTTATCAACTTTATTGATAGCAACCACAATTGGCACTCCAGCCGCTTTGGCGTGACTGATAGCTTCTCTGGTTTGAGGTTGTACCCCATCATCCGCAGCTACGACGAGAATGGCCATATCGGTGACTCTTGCTCCTCTCGCCCGCATAGCAGTGAAGGCTTCGTGACCAGGGGTGTCTAAAAAGACAATTTGCTCTGGGACACCATTATGCTCAATATCCACGTGGTAGGCCCCGATATGTTGGGTAATGCCTCCGGCTTCTCCTTGAGCCACTTTCGTTTTACGGATAGAATCAAGCAAGGTGGTTTTCCCGTGGTCAACGTGACCCATAATAGTCACCACAGGGGGACGACGTTGGAGATATTCCAAGTCTTTCGTCTCGATCATTTCCGTATTCTTGGTTGCGGCGGATTGTACTTGGGGAACTTCCACCAAAACCCCTAATTCCTCTGCCACCATGGTAGCGGTTTCTTGATCAAGGGTTTGGGTAATATTGACCGCAATACCTTTGGAAAAGAGACTCTTAATAATTTCCGTTTCTGCAATTTGCAACCTTTCAGCCAGTTCTCTCAGGGTTAAGTTGCTATCAAGGATAATTTGCTCAGGTCGTTGGCTAACCTCTTGACGTTCCCGACGGTCAGATTTGGTTCGTTCTCCCCCTGTCTCAGCCGTTTTTAGGGTGGGTTTTTTGGGTTTATAGACTGCAGTAACGGGTTGATTCTGAGACTTCGGTTTCGGCGGACGGGCCATCGATAAACTGACACTCAGAGAGACGGGACTGGTGTCTAATTCGGACTCAAAATCTTCGTCCTCTTGATCGAGGCGTTGGGAACGTCGCTTTCCTTTCGCGGCAGCCCCTTTCGCGGCTTTAGCTTTGGTTTCTTGTTCTTCTTCCTCTTCGTCCCAAGTTTTCCGTTTGGAGATTCGTGGGGGGGCCGGACGTTTTAATTGGGGTTTTGGCTTGAGTTCAGTGTCAATGGTGTCATCATCCACATCCGTTTCTTCTGGAGCTTCGGAAACGGGTTTAATGGAAGGTGCTACTAATTTGAGGGTTTCTTCTTCCTCGGACTTCAGAGATAAGGGCCGCTGTAGTTCCGGTTTGGCTTTGCGAGTAATTGATTTGGTTAGGGGTTTTTTCCCGTCAGAAACAGCAACTTTCTCCCCATTGTCAACTTTTTCCCCTCGATCTTTGGGTTTGGGCAGATTCACCTTCACCGGTTTTTGGGGCAGTTGAACCTTACTCGGCCCCTCAGAAGACGGTTTCGGCTGAAGATCTTTGGCTTTTGGACTGTCTGCTTCTGAAGATTTCACCGGAGGCTTAAGCATTTGCGGTGGTTCTGACAAAGTCGCCTCTGGTTCTGGAGGGACTTCTGTTGGGGGGGTTGGCCGCACTGACTGAGGGGTAGGCTGGGGTTTTTCAGCCACAGCACCAACCTGGGGTTTCACTAGGGCAGGGGGAATTGGCTTTTGGGGGGGAGTAATGGTAGCAGATGGCCGAGGCTTAACAGGAGGTCTAGGCGGAGTCACTAAGGCAGAGGAAGATTCTGTCCGGGAATCTTGGTCATTCTGGGTGGGACGAGAGTTAGGTTGCTTATGATGAATGGCCAATATCTGTTGTTTCCGTTCTCCTAATGAGGACGCTTCCTCTGGTTGATGAGTTCCTTGAGTGGCGACATATTTTTCCGCCATTGCCTTAATCCGTTCTGCTTGAGATTCAGTAATAGTGCTACTGTGGCTCTTAACAGCAATGTTAAGCTGTGAGCAAATTTCCAAGATGTCTTTGTTCTCTAAATTCAATTCTTTCGATAAATCGTAAATTCTAACTTTTTGTGCGTTGTTCATCCACTATCCCCCTGACTAGGTTGTTGCTACATTGATTGTTGAGACTCCCGATGGAAGGCACGGGTAAGCTCTTGGTTTGAGCCGTTCCATTTAACTTTTATCATAATGATTTGGAAAACAAGGTTCTCTCCTATGCTAACGATTAAAAGTCTCCTGGGATCTACTTTTTTTGAGAAAGTTATCTGAGGATTCTAACTTGAGGAAGTCTCTGTTTCTATTTTCTCTAAACGCCCCCACAATTGCTGATAAATACTATCGGGGGGCGAGGCTTTGAGGGCCCGTCCTAAGCGATTTTTTTTGCTGGCAAGCCGCAAACAACTTTCTTGAGGACACAAATAGGCAGATCTTCCCATTCCCTGATCTAATTGTACCTGCCGAGATGGATAGACTCGCACAATTCGCCAAAATGCTTCTTTGGGAGCAACTTTACGGCAACTGATACAACGTCGATAATTGGGCTTCATCAGGGACTATTCGGCTTCACTGAGAGATGAGGTTAAGATTTCTGACATTTCTTCGGGTTGTTCCCACTCATCAGTTAATTCCTCCTCTTCCTCTAGGACGCGCTGTTTTTGTTTTTCGAGTTCAGCTTGATAGGCAACGACATCTTTGATATCAATTTTCCATCCGGTTAAACGGGCGGCTAATCTGACGTTTTGTCCTTCTTTACCAATGGCTAAGCTTAACTGATCTTCTGCTACCAACACAATGGCATGACGCTCATCAGGATTAATTAACACGACTTGATCAACTCTGGCGGGACTGAGGGCATTGGCGATGTAGGTGGCTGGATCGGGTGACCAACGAATGACATCGATTTTTTCTCCCCTGAGTTCATTGACTACGGCTTGAATGCGTGATCCCCTAGCCCCAATACAAGCCCCAACCGGATCAACATCTCTCTCTAGGGTATCAACCGCAATTTTGGTTCTGGGGCCGACATGACGAGAGGGGGGGTTTGCTTCACGAGAAACGGCGACTATCCGCACGATTTCTTCTTCTATTTCGGGGACTTCCACGGTGAACATATCCACCACTAACCCCGCCGCCGCGCGGGAGACAATTAATTGTGGCCCACGATGGGAACCTTCTCGAACTTTTTTGAGTAGGACTTTAAAGGCGGCATTGGCCCGATAGTTGTCGTTGGGTAACTGTTCCCTTTTGGGTAAGGCGGCTTCTACTTCGGGTTGACCAAAGGCACTTTGAACGGCGACGATCACGTCTTGTCGTTCAAATCGCAACACTCTGGCATTGAGAACCGTGCCTTCAAGTTCATTGAATTCCTCTTGAATCAGTTTTCGCTGTTGATCTCTGAGTTTTTGTAGGAGGACTTGTTTGGTTTGAATGGCGGCCATGCGCCCAAAGTCCCTTTGTTCAGGGGTGACATCTAAGACGACTTCATCCCCAAGTTGGGCCTCAGCCGCGACTTCTTGGACTTCTTCTAGGGAAATATGATGATCGGTGTTATCAACGGCTTCGACAATTTTTTTGGTTGATAAAATGCGAAACCCTTCTTCTTCGGTATCTAGTTCGACTTCAAAGTTATCAAAGTAGTCGTCATGGAATTGTTGACGATCTAGGCTTTGGGAACGGCGAAACCTTTCATATCCTTTTAAAAGAGCTTCTCGTAAGGCTTCTTGAACGGCGGGTTTGGGTAAATTGTGCCGTTGGCTAATTTCTTCAATCATACGAGTTAAGCCGGGTAAACTAACGAGAGACATAAATAGACACCTCCTTGGCGATTAAATTGAAGATGACTGGGTTTTAGTCATCGAGTTGGACATGGGCGATTAAGGAACGGGGAATGGCGATCGCTCGCCCTTTTTGGTTGATATAAATGGCTTCTGAGTCTCGCCCCCGGAGTTGACCTCGCCATTCTGTTTGCTCTAAGTAGGGGGCGTTGGTTTTGACAATAACGGCAAATCCTTTAAAGGCAATGAAGTCCCGATCGCTGTTCAGTTGTCGAGAAATTCCTGGACTCGAAATCTCTAGTACATAAGCCCACGGAATGACCTCAGCTTCATCTAGCATGGTTTCTAAGACCCGACTGACTTTTACGCAGTCGTCTAAGCTAGTATCACTGGTTAGGTTGCGAATATCAATCCGTAGAACGGGGGGGCGTTTGTTGGTTTGAAAAACCGCGTCCACCACTTCTAACCCCATTTCTTGGACGATGGGGGTGGCTAAATCGATAATTTGGGGAATCAAAGGATGGGTCATTGCTCAGACAATAAAAAAAGCGGGTTCTGACCCACTTCGTTTTAACTTCGTTAATGTGCCTTAGCCTTTTAGTCTAGCAAATCTTGTCTCAAAAGCGATCGTCTATGGATGAGGTCGAGAATTGTCGGTTTTAGGGAATAGGTAATATGGATATAATCATCAGTAAAGCGGTCAATTTTCAAGAATATTTGTTGATTGATCAGGATACAATCCATCTGGAACATTATCTTAAAACTGCACCCAATCACTGGTTATTTATTGAATATAATAACCCTCAAGATGTGATTTCTTTATCCTCAATTAACTTTAAGTTTGAACTTGAAGATCTCTATGACAAAGTTGATTTTTCAGTTACAGAAGAATAAAAAAGTGATCAGCTATTAACCAATCACTATCAACAATTAGGGATTAACTCTTTACTGAGTTTGTATATCTCCTAAATTAAATAGGAAAGGAATACTACTCTTATTATCCCCGCTCATAACTAACACTTTAGGCATTTGTGCGCCTCCTTGTTTCCACGCTTCAATGGCTTCTTTTTGTAGCACTAATTCCCCTCCTTGCGCTTTCAAGGTTTCTGCTAATAAACGTTGTGCTTCTGCTCTACCTTTGGCTCGGTTAATATCCGCTTGTGCTTCCTGTTCTGCTTCTTGGGCAATATAAACAGCACGTTGCGCCCTCTGTTCAGCAATTTGTTTTTCTTCTACTGCACGAGAAAATTCAGGAGAAAAGTTCAAATCAATAACGCTAGTGTCAAGCACAATAATTCCGTACTTTTCTAACCGAGAATTTAAGGCATTGTCAAAGTCTTCTTTGAGTTCACTCCTTTGGGTAATTGCCTGTTCTACTGTACGCCTTGCTGCGGCAATTTTAAAGGATTCTTGGGTTTGGGGAGCGACAATTTTAGAAACGATATTCTGTAGGGTTCCTTGGGTTCGACGAATATCAACAACTTGCAAGGGATCAAGACGAAAATTAATGGCAAAACTTGCACTAAGATTTTGTAAATCTTTGGTGGAACTTTCGGCCGGAACTTCAAATTTCTGTACAGTAAGATCATACACGTCTACCGTAGAAATAATCGGCGGTTTAAAGTGTATGCCTTCCAATAATACTCCGTCTTGCGCTTTGCCTAAAATGCTTAATACTCCTGCCTGTCCAGGGTTAACCACAATAAATGAGTTAAAACTGATGACAACCAATAAGGCAGCAATGATACCACCGATTAACGGTTGTAAGCTAGGGGGTGATTGACGATTCACAAATATCTCTCCTTAATCCTATCTGGTTTCAATCTTAGCGGTTATTGCGACTCTTCGATGTTACAGAAGACTAACCAGAAATAAGGAGTATTTAGAAATATAGTTTTGGCCTATCCTACCGTTACTATCGTCCATTAGCATAGCAAAAAGTAGTATGGGTTGTCAACCCCATTCTTTCGTTGCTTAATGAGAATTCTTTTGATTAATTTTGCTTGGAGTGAACATTTTTAATGTTTTTTTGGGATGTTTTGTATTGAATGTTACAGTTTTTGTCAAAAATATAAACATAAAAAATACAAATATATTACATTGTGTTAGATGAGTTAAGATTAATTAATTGCGAGAAGATCTTCTGACAGCAGTTTTCCTAGACAAAATGGCTTTAAAATAACATTTTAATTTAAGTGTGGGCAAGGCAAAATAAAGAGATTTTGCGCGAATCAATATAATTTACTGATGCCTTGCCCCTACCTAAAACTAAGGATTAATGGAGGGACGACTAACAAGAGTGGGGAAAATCTGTTTAAACATAAATTGTCGTTCTTTGGGAGATTTAGGGCCAAAGTTCCATAAACTTTCATAGAAGAAAAAAGAAACCCCTGCCAACTTTTGTTTACGGCTTGCAGCGACTTGCTCAGAAATTTTATTCATGGAAACCGGACGACCTTTTAACCCAGAAAGAACCCCAACGCCAAAGGGAATATTAGCTTTTGCTTGCTGCACTTCAGGACTATTAATTTCTCGTTGAAAATCCCTTAAGTTTTCCCGATATACTTGTAATACTAACTCTTCAATCAGTCCTTTTTGCTGCCAAGTCTGCCAGTCTAAAAGAAAACAATTAGCGGAGAAAGTCTGAGGGTTAGGAGAAACCGAAACAATTACTTTAGGATTAGCTGCTTTAATCGCTGTAAATAATTCTCCCATATAATCAGTAATTTTATTAGCTCTCCATTGTGTCCATTCTGTCCAAGCAGCATCATTGACCATACAATTATTACTGCCCATTTTTAAATTTGCTGGCGGTTTAGGAGGCAACTGACCATTATGTTCTTGTTGATAGAGTTTTACGGTGAAATCATCGTAACCAAAATCAAAGGGGATACCAAAATGATCATCAACTTGGATACCATCGATATCATAATTAGTAACCAGTTCTGTAATTAACTGAGTAATAAATCCTTGAACTTCGGGATGAAATGGATTTAACCAGACTCGTTGATGGACATTCCCTTCTAACCAAATTTTGCTACCATCTTGACGGTTGGTTAACCATTGATCATGGCGTTTGGCTAATTCTGAATCAGCAGGAGCCATAAACCCAAATTCAAACCAAGGGATTACAGCCATACCTTTTTTATGACCTTGTTCTATCGTTTCTTGCAGAATATCCCGTCCTTGTAATCCTTCTGTGGGATCTAATTTTTGTCCAATGACAGATTCAGCAACAGTAGAAGGATAAAGTGTGTAACCCCAATTCCAAACCGTGGGATAAAGCGTATTAAAATTTAACTGAGAGAGGGTATTGATGCCTTCAGTTAGACTATTTTTATCAAACAGAACATCACTATCAATATTGGTTAGCCAGACCCCACGAATTTCTGTGGGTTGATTGCGAGCTTGGGCAATATTGGGCCAGGTAAAGGGAATTAAGGTTAAATATAAGCCAAAGAGAATCAGAAAAATAAACCAAGTTTGACGACCCCAGAGACGACTGAAAATAACGAGGGCATCAGCACCCCGATCAAAAAGATTTTGTGCCATGATTAATCATTAAGTATTCAGGTTTTCTATGTTAGAGGATAGCGTAGAATGTTGTCCGATCGCTTGACTGATATGATGAAAGACGATTGTTAAGTTGGAAGGTTGAACTATGGGAGAATTTTTTGACAACGTTTCACGCTACCCCCGTTATCTGATTAGCTTTTCTTTGGGGGTCTTTTGGTCATTTTTTGAATGGATTAGACCCTTATTTAAAAATCCGGTTACTGCGATCGCTATGAGTGGCATTGTAGTCGGGGTCTTTTCTCTGCTTTATTTTACCTTAAAGGCAATGTTGGGATTATCAACAGTTTAGGCAAGACTTGGATAGTGAAAGCCATCGCTATTTGTCGGGGTTTAATACTATTAAACCCTATGCTTTGCTGTTGCAATTGTTCTTGACAACCTTGACTTGACATGATATTCTATAGATAATGGGAAATCCGTGCGCTTGCAGACCCCTGCCGGAAAAAGAAAATCCTGACAATTGAAACAGGGAATTAGGAAAGCTAAAGGGCGATCAGTGTCTGTCGGGGTTTAACCTCTTTTTGGCGAGAAATCCCCGATTGAGGAACGAAAATCGAGGGATTTCTCGCCAAAGCAACAGTTTTGTGACATAATAGATGTGGCCGCCAGGTAAAAAACCTAAATTGAGCCAGAGTTGGGGTGTACCCATCCAAGATGAGAGTGAAAGGTAGTCAATTGACGGAACCGACCGAGCTTGGGAAATACGACAAAAAATTGAACAAATCGACAAGTATCCAGGGACTCTGGAAAACGAAAACGCCTGATTAGTCGTTCTGTCGGGGAACCAACGGTGGGAGATGTTTATCATCATTTGTACCAACGAGTTTTAGATAAGTGGCGAAACCTCGCATGAGCGAGAATAACCAGGAATGCCCTATCGTGAGTTAGGGAGGTTCCCCGCACAAAACGTAGTGGCGTGCGTGGGAGGATGTCACTATCATTCAACCCGATACTTTGATGTTTCTTGGGCTTAATATTATTACCAAGGGGACATCTCGAAAAAATGATTCTCCACCGGAGTTTAACCCATGAGCCAGACAATATCGAAATTGACTTACGAGAGAGATTACCATCAATGGTCAATAGAACAAGCCAAGGCGTTACGAGAGCTTGTGAATACCCATCAGGAATTGAAACATTTAGAGAACGTAGACTGGGACAATATTATTGAGGAGATCGAAGCTTTGGGACGTAGTGAATATAATGCAGTGGTCAGCTTGCTCATCAGACAAATTGAACACCGTTTAAAGATTGACTATGTTCCTTTACCTGAATGCCGTAACAAGTGGAAGTCTGAGGTTGTCGCTTTTAAAAAGAATATGAAGCGTAAAATAGCACCCAGTATGAAACCCAAGCTTCAAAAAGAGTTTTCAGAAATTTATCAAGATGCCGTTGAAATTGTCGAGTCCGAATATGAAATCAGCTTACCTAGCCAATGCCCTTATACTTTAGAGGATCTACTCCCCTAAACTGAATTTATTTATTATTATTCCCGAAGCGGCAATTTATCAGAGAATTGGGTTGAAAACCCCGTCTTTCTACTATTCTTTAATGTAGGGGCATAGCAATACTAAGATTTCGGATAGAATGGAAAGTCTTACTGATGCCATAACCCTACGAAAATAATGAATCAATGAGTCGAACCTATCAAGCGACAGGAATTATATTAAAAGGAATGCCTCTCGGAGAAGCCGATCGTCTGGTGACGATTTTATCTCCTGAATGGGGATTAATTCGGGCGGTGGTTCCTGGGGCGAGAAAGCCAAAATCTCAGTTAAGGGGACGCTGTGAATTATTTATGGTCAATCAGTTACTAATTGCCAAAGGGCGATCGCTGGATAAAGTTACCCAAGCAGACACGATTGAATCCTATCCGGGGTTAAGTAAGGATTTAGGAAAACTGGCCGCAGGTCAATATTTAGCGGAATTAGTGTTAAGTTTAGCCTTAATTGATCAACCCCAAGGAGAATTATATGGACTGTTAAATGAACATCTCCGTCGTTTAGAAAAGATGTCTACCTCGGAAAGTTTACATGGTTATTTAGCCCAAGCAGTCTTTCATTTATTGGCGATCGCAGGGATTGCCCCTCAAGTCCATCGCTGTTGTCTAACCCAAAACACCCTTAATCCCAATTTTAGCGATCCTAATTGGCGAGTCGGGTTTAGTTTTGAGGCAGGAGGAGTGATCGATTTAGCCCTTCGAGACAGCCTAAAAGCCACCTTAAAGATGCCTGTAAACCAAAATAGTCCTTATGTGTTACCAACCCTTAATAATCAAGTCAGAGCAACAGAATTAAGCCTCTTACAACAGTTAAATTATTCTTCATTGCCCCATCCAGGCAAACTGTTTCCCCCAGAAATCCTAAACAGTCTTTTTATTGTTCCCTGGGTAGAAGTGGAACATCTCCTCAGAGACTATGCCCAATATCAGTTAGGGCGATCATTTCGGTCAGCAACTTTAGTGGATAGCGTATCTTCGATGGAGTTTTAAGGTTTAATAAACATTGTGAGATTGCTTACTTAATGAACCCCTAACCATGCCAGTTTCTAATTCTGAAACCACTTCCACCACAGAAAGCCCTATGGATCGCCCCCCCATCCCCAAAAAATCCCCCCGTCAAGGATTTGCCCCTGTATTGGATAATCCTCGATTTTTAACTCTTTGGGTTGGTCAAGTCTTTTCCCAACTTGCGGATAAAATATATTTGGTGTTGATGATTGCCTTAATTGCGGGTAACTTTCAAGGGGAAAATCAACCCATCAGTGGTTGGGTATCAGCCATTATGATTGCCTTTACCATTCCTGCTGTTTTATTTGGTTCTTTGGCCGGGGTTTATGTAGATCGTTGGTCAAAAAAAGGGGTTTTAGTCATTTCTAACCTAATTCGGGCCGCCTTTGTGTTTATTATTCCCCCGTTATTATGGTTATGCCAAGATGATACCGTAGCGATTACGGTGGCTTGGTTGCCTGACTGGTTGCGACGTTGGCAACATCAAACCCAAGATGTGTTTTTCTTGCCCCTGGGTTTCTTAGTTTTATTAGTAATGACTTTTATTGATTCCACGATTACTCAATTTTTTGCCCCTGCTGAACAGGCTACCATTTCCCTTATTGTTAAACGTCGTCATCTACTATCAGCTAATTCTCTATTTACTACAACCATGATGGCCATGACCATTATTGGTTTTGCAATTGGAGAACCTTTGTTAGAATTAGCAGCAAATATGGCTAACACGATTAATCTTTCTTGGGAAGAAGGCAAAGCTTCCGTGGTGGGATTTTCCTATTTAATCGCGGGGTTAATTTTATCTTTCTTGAGAACAGGAGAAAAGCGGGAACATTACGAAAAAGAACGTCCCCATGTTTTTGATGATATTAAAGATGGGATTAGTTATTTAAGCAATAATTATCGGGTACGCAATGCCTTAATTCAGTTGGTCATTCTGTTTTCCATTTTTGCTGCCTTATCGGTTTTAGCTGTCCGTATGGCTGAAACAATTCCGGGAATGAAAGCGGAACAATTTGGCTTTTTACTGGCAACGGGTGGCTTAGGAATGGCCTTTGGGGCGGCAATTTTAGGGAATTGGGGGCAACGTTTTCGGAATCATCAATTAGGATTATGGGGATCAATTGGGATGGCTGTGTCTTTGGTAGGATTATCCTTGGGGACTTCGAGTCTCTGGATAACCTTACTGATGACCACTTTTTTAGGGCTATTTGCGGCGTTTGTCGGGGTTCCCATGCAAACTATCATTCAATCAGAAACTCCCGTCGATATGCGGGGTAAAGTCTTTGGGTTACAAAATAATGCGGTTAATATTGCGTTGTCTTTACCCTTAGCTTTAGCAGGGATTGCCGAAACTTTGGTCGGGTTGCCACCTGTATTATTGGGGTTGGGGGTAATGGCGATCGCAGGTGGGGTATTAACTTGGTTTATTGGGTTAAAAGATTGAACAATTATTCGTTTTGATGATGCTGGTTAAGGTGATTAGGTTAACAGTAAGTTAAGGTCAGTCCTCGTAGTAAAATTGGTAGAAATTCGTTTATCAATTTATCATTGACACAAAAAGCGTGTTATAAAAGTGGCGCAATGGATTAGGGCATTTCCATGCTTCAGGCTAAAGATAAAACCATTACCCAAGTCGCAGTATTACTGTCTCGCTATGGGTTTGAATTAAAACGGATTACCATTCCTGAATTACTTGAGGGCTGGTTAGATTCCTATTCAGTTTACTGGATTCGTTTGGCCATTGTAGAAGCTCTTTATCAAGGTCGTTATAAAGCGATTTCGGTTGAACATATTTTGACCCTTTGGAAACGACTAGGACAACCCACTTATCACTTTACCCAAGATTTTGAACGTTTAATCAATCGTAATCTTGTGTGGGATGACTTAACTCCTGATTCTATGGAGTCTGATGATGTCGCAATTAATCATCAAGAAATAGAGACGGTTACTGAAGAAATTACGACCCAATCTATTACCTTAACCCCTGTTCAAGAATTGCTAAAAAAGTTAGCACCTGATCACCAAATTTCCTCAGAATCTTCTTTATCAACTTCTCAAGAAAAGGTCTTTTTCTTGTCTGAAGCTTCCCCAGATAATTTAGATGATAACCAGGATGAAACTGATTTAACTATTCTCAAAAATGACCCAAGTATTGTTAATAAATCAACTTTATCAGTTCAGGTTAATGGTTATGTTAATGGGCAAATTCATCAATTTGTTCCCCATGGTGATTCTTCAGAGTTTTATGGAAAATTGAGGGCGGTTGTTCACCAAGAATTAGCGGAAAATAATGAAGTTTTTTGATACCTTTATCTCCTATAAACCTGCGGATAGTAAAGGTATGGATTTACAACTTAATCAAAGTTACGGCAATATTTCCGGCAAAACAAACATCGACATCTGTACCTTCTGTTCGCTGTCTTTTGGCATATTCTCCATAATAATAAAAATAATCATCTTCAACACGATAATTAACTGGTAAGGGATGGGTACTGCCTTCACAAAATACAATTTCTGGGTCAGGAGAACCTATTTCTAAATGAGGCAGATTAACATTCCAAAAACTACCAGGTTTCAGGGGAATATTCCAAAGAGTTTCTAACACCTTTTCTGTCCATTTTGTGGCTAATCCCCAATCAATTATTAAGGGTTGTTTAATCCAATGAGAAATGGCAATTCCTGGAACCCCGTGCATTGCTGCTTCTCTGACTGCTGCAACGGTTCCCGAAATATAAACATCAACCCCTAAATTCCCCCCTGCATTAATGCCCGATAAAACCCATTTTGTTTCTGTTTCAATATGTTTTAAAGCAATACGAGTACAGTCTGCAGGTGTGCCATCGACTGCATATTCTGTCGGGGAACGCTTATCTAAATGAATGGGTTTATGAGTGGTGACACGATGACCACAACCGGAATGAGGTTCTTTCGGGGCCACAATAATTCCTTGACCCCCTAAAGCATTGGATAAAGCACGAATTCCAGGGGCATCAATGCCATCATCATTTGTTAAAATAAAGGTCATAATTTTGATGCTCTGCTTAATTCTTTTTATCGTAGGGACGATTCATCAATTGTCCCTACAGTTGTCAAAATTAATCATTAAAATGATCAATAATTGCTTGAGCAAACTCCGAACATTTCAAAGGCGGATCAACGGGAGGTTCCATTAACCGGGCCAAATCATAAGTAACTTGACGGTTGGCGATCGCATTTCCTAGACCTTTTTTAATCAAATCGGCGGCTTCTTGCCATCCCATATATTCTAACATCATCACCCCAGAAAGAATGACCGATCCAGGATTAATTCTATCTAATCCTGCGTGTTTAGGGGCAGTTCCATGGGTTGCTTCAAAAATAGCGCAAGTATCCCCAATATTAGCACCTGGCCCCATTCCTAAACCACCCACAACAGCGGCCGCAGCATCCGATAAATAATCCCCGTTTAAGTTCATAGTTGCAAGAATGGAATATTCATCAGGACGGGTTTGAATTTGTTGGAAAATACTATCAGCAATACGGTCATTGACCATAATTTTATCTTTCCATTTTCCATTACCATGACTATCCCAAATAGCAGCAAGAACAGTCTTGACTTCTTCACAAGCTTCCTGTTTCTTATCTGGGGTTAGAGCATCATAACCAGGTTCAACTTGACGAGCATTATCTTCAATGCTGAGGTCAGCTTTTTTTTCTTTATTACTCAAAATCCAAGATTCTCGTTCCGTCACACAAACATCTCTAAATTCTGAGGTTGCGAGTTCGTATCCCCAATCACGAAAGGCTCCTTCAGTGTATTTCATAATATTGCCTTTATGCACTAAAGTGACCATTTGCTTCGCTTTAGGTAGCTTTAAAGCGTGTTCCATGGCCCGACGCACTAACAATTGCGAGCCAGTTTTACTAATGGGTTTAATGCCAATTCCTGAGTCTAAACGAATTTGTTTCTTTCCATGTTCAGGGGTAGCAGGAATCAGTTCATTGTTCAAATAATTGATCAGTTTTTTCCCAATTTCTGAACCTTCTCGCCATTCAATTCCTAAATAAATATCTTCGGTGTTTTCCCGATAAACAATGACATCTAATTTTTCAGGGAACTTATGGGGAGAAGGAGTCCCAGGATAATAGCGACAGGGACGCACACAAGCATATAAATTAAAAATTTGCCGTAATGCGACGTTTAGGGAGCGAATACCCCCACCAATGGGCGTTGTTAAGGGGCCTTTGATAGCAACACCATACTCTTTGATGGCGGTTAAGGTATCTTCAGGTAAGTATTGATAGGTTCCATAAAGCTCACAAGCTTCATCCCCTGCATAGACCTTAAACCAATTGATTTTTTTGCTGCCTCCATAAGCAGTTGCGATCGCAGCATCGATCACTTTTTCGGTAGCAGGCCAAATATCAACCCCTGTTCCATCGCCACGGATGAAGGGAATAATGGGATCATTAGGAACAATGGGTTTACCGTCTTTAAAGGTGATTGTAGAGCCAGTGGTAGGGGGTGTCAGTTTTTCGTACATAGAATGTATTGATAATTCAGGTGTCGTCTTTTCATTACACCCCCCAATGGGGTCAACTCCCCCATCTCTTAAGGAAATCTATGTAACTTGGTGGCGTGGGTTGTGATTTTTTAAACTTGTATGTTATATTAGAAACTTGTGCGGACGTATAGCTCAGTTGGTTAGAGTACATCGTTGACATCGATGGGGTCACTGGTTCGAGTCCAGTTACGTCCATATTTTTTGAAGGATCTGTATAATATAATTATAGTACATAATCTTACATTTAACTCTTTATGGTCTTGTCTGGTCATAAGTTAATATAACTGCCATTTAATCATACATTTTATTCGCTTTTTACTCCACTATATGATGCTAAAAAAGATACTTATGGGAGTTTTTGACTATATTATTAAAGATAAAAAAATTATCACAAAATCAAGACTAAGTTATGGCTTAGGTTTTATTCTGGGGATAAGAATAGTTTATTGGTTAAAATTTTTTACTCCAAGCACAGTATTTTTGTCAGATATTATTGCTGTTCAAGCTGCTGTTATTTCCATTGCAATACCGATTAGTTTTGATGTTATTTCTAGAATTTCTGAGAGATATAAGTCATCGGCCATTATTAATAAATTTAATCAGCAGTGGCAAGTTCAAATTTTACCTTTGCTACTAATCGTTAATATTGGTTTATCAGTTTGCTTAAAATTTTTTATAACAAATGAGCCAAAATTTTTCTGGGAAATCTTTTTTTTATGGCTTGCTTTTGTTTGCTTTCTGATAGTTTTAGTCGTTTTAGCCTTATTCTTTAACATTGTCAAAAATTATTCGGTTAATACATCATATTTACTTAATCAGATTTATCAGGATATAGATAAAAATCTTAGTATTGATAAATTACTTAAAATCAAAGACAAGAAAAAACTAGAAATAATACAAAATAATTTGATTGAATCTTTTGAAGCAATTGGAGATATTTTGGTTTTTGAAGTTAGTGATAAAAAAGCCAATAAAACGATTAAAAATGGTTTTCTAAAAATTAAAGATTCAATTATTATTCTTTTTCAAATCAAGGAAATAAATACAGAACTTTTTGAACGTTTGCTTGTTTCGTCTGATTTTTATAACTTATCTCAGGAAAATCCTCAAGAAGCTTCATTTAGATTATCATTTAATTCAGATGAAACATTAATAACTTTGACAACAGCAGTAAATCAAATCACAAGAATACATGAGACTGCTATTAATTTCAAGAATGATGAAATTAGTAATTATAGTGTTTATAACATTATTTTTCTTCTTAAAGAAATAAGTTTAAATTCTGGTAATAATTTAGTGGTCAAAAAACTTCTAAATGATTTAACTGATATGGGCAGAATTTCGATTAAAAATCAAAATAGTTCTGCTCATGTTGCCTTTATAAGATGGTACACAAATATAGTATTTAGTGACTATAATCAATTTGATTTGTCATATTTGGATATTTTTGATCAATACTTATGGTCAAGTATTAAATATATAATAGCCCAAGACAAAATACAAATTTTTAACGGTTTAGTTTCTACAGTAACGGAAGGAATAACTATCTCTATCAGTTCACCAGATAAAAATATATATAATTATTTTCAGAGGTATACCCATTACTCAAAAACCTATGATAATGAAATTGCAGATAATCTTTTAAACTTACACTTAAAAAGGCATCATATCTATACACAAGATGAACTAAATAATTGGATTAATCAATTTTATAAGTTAAAGAACATTGTTGATATAGAGCTTAAGCAGATAGCAAACAAGCCTAATATTCAATCTGATGTAGAATCAGTTCAAACTATTATTAGAGATGTGACTGATGAGTTTAAATACAAAAATTTGAAAGTTATTATTTTTTATACAGCAGCTTATTGTCTTTTTAAAGAACAATTTTACTATATTAAATATCTATGGAATTTTAATCAACCTTCCGATGCAGATGCAAGCTTTGTGAATCGTAATATTGTACCATCAGGACTTGGAAACATAATTTATTTTTACTTTAAAAGTAACCTAATTCAACGAAGATATTGGTGGGATGATCATCATGGAAGTGAAATCTATGTCAAAAAATATTTTTTACTATTGTTAATAAAAGAATTTTCTAAGATTGATCCAAATAATTATCAATTAACGATTGATAATTTTAAGCTTGCTGAGCAGTTAGATCATAATAACTTATTTTTGATTAAATGTTATATCGATGAACATATTAAAGTATCTGAAGAAATTAAACAAGATGATAACTTACTTAGAAACTTAGATTTTGACTTAACTAAGGTTTCTAAATCTATCGAACAAGGTGTTATTCCTTTTTTACAAGCGTTGAAAATTAAAGCAGAAGAAAAAATCATTATCCTGAAAAGAAAGCAGAAAATTAGCACAAAAAAAGTTCAAGATTTTAAAGATGGATTTCTTAAAAGTTTTTCTGAGTTATCTCATGCGAGAGAAATATTTGAAAATTTTGGTTTATATGAAGAAAAAGTTAATAACAATAAAGTGGAAAAAGACTACGGATATATTACAAGTCTAGATAAAACTTTCCTGCTTGAAAACTGGTCTAATTTTTCAACTTCTGGTGAAAACATGGGTGAAAGTTTCGCCAGAGAATTAGCAATCAGTGAAAACAAGAAAATTATTCAAGACATTTCAGAATCTTGTGAAATAGTAGATAAAAATTCATTAGAAAATATCCTCGATAACCTTAAGGAGATCATACAAGATATATTTATAATTGCTTCTTTTGAAGTTATGGAGAATTGGCGTAATCTTCAAAAATTCAAAGATAAATGTTATCCCGATATTAAACGACTTAACTTAAAAAGTTTTAAAGGATATTATCTCTATAAACAATCTCAAATACCTGTCTTATTTATAGACTCTCAAATCACTGAGAACAATATATTAATTTTAAATAAATCCCGATTGGGAAATTTAATACAATACTTGTATGATAATGAAAATACGGAAAAACCTCAACAGTTTAATATAGATATAAAAGCCTTTTCAGAAGACGCTGAATTACTAACTAATTTTCTAGATAACCCTTCTGAATTGTTATTAGAAAAAGGAGGTAGAAAGCAACAGCAAGAATATTTAGAAGAACAGGTTTCGATCAAAATCATTGAAAACTTTAAATTTAGAAAGCATCCTGAATTTCAAGGATATATTATACCCTTAGAAAATTAGTGAAAATCCTAAAATACTATAATAAAATTGTTAACTTTCGAGTCTGCTTCTTGGGTGTTGCAAACGAATCGGTTGATGCTTCATTCCCACTCCTTTTGGGGTAAACATTTGCCATAAACTCTCCACCTCTACCTGTACCACCTCAAATAACACTGTTAACTCCTCCTCAGTGGGAGTAGGAATAAAACAAAACTTCTCCCAACGTCCAATAGTTCCCCCCTAACCCCGTTATCTTCCCCATCATCGTTACCGTTAATTCATTTTCTCGCCGAAACCGTCCTAAAAAATTTTTAGCCGTCTAACATACCCTACTTGAATCAAATTATTAGTTATTATTGACCTCGATATTTTTCTAAAATTTTCGGTAATTCATCATAACCATCTACTCCAATAAACTTAATAATTTGTGGTCGATTTTGTTCTAAGATTTTCTGAAATTCTTCTGCTGTCATTTGTCCTTTAATAACCATCAGCAACCCCGCAGACTGTCGCCACTCACTTGACTTTATTTGTTCTAAAAGATACATTGCCAAACAACTATAATAAACAGATGTTGAGAGATTTCCTAATGTATAGTAAGCTTCAGCTAAATAAGTGAAATTTAACCCTTGAAGATAAACATCTCCAGAATTTAAAGCCATTTGATTGCCCTTTTCTAAAGCAGTAATTGCTGCCGCCGGTTGGGACAATACTACATAAGCAATGCCTAAACTATTATAAGCTAATGCCTGACTTTGATACTCCCCTAATCTTTCTGCTAAGGTTAATCCTTGTTCGAGATAATTAATGGCAGATTCATAGATTTCTGGTTCTATTTGTTCAATTTCTCGCGCCCGAAATACTTCACTATAACCTACATTAATTAATCCATTGGCTTCCCCTAATTTATCACCAACTTGACGAGAAAATACTAAAGCTCGTTGACTATGACTAATCGCTTCACTATAATTTTTCTCATAGATATAAATACGACTCAGATGATTAAGATTGGCAATTTCACAGGGTTTATCTAAGGCTTCACGGGCAATTCCCAAGGCTTCTAAATGAAAGGATTTTGCGCGTTCATAATTCCCTAATGTGCGTTGAGAATAGGCTAACAAAGTAAGAATACGGGCTTTTTCTTGGGTTCTTTCTACTTCTTTTAAGGGATCATCAAAATAACTTAAAGTCTCCCGTAAGTTATCCCCAGAAAAAGAGGCAAAAATCCCCCCATACAAAGGAAAATCCTTTCGTCTGGAAAACTGACGTAATAATTGTAACATCATCAAAAAACAGCCTTCTTTTAAGTTGCTATTTATCCCTTCAAATCCTTGGGAGAGTTGAGCAAAAATGACGGCAAAGGTTAACAAGGTACTATAGGATAATCGTTGACCAAATTTAGCATTATAAGGCTGTTGATCAAACCATTTAACTAACCCTTGTTGTAAGTATTGTAAGAGAATAATTAGTTCAACCCAAGCCCTTAATTCAACTTGATAACTTTTTTCAGCTAATAATCTAATTGATTCATTTCTCCCTAAACTTTGAAATAACATTTTGGCTAAAGGTCGATCAATCTTTTTCTCCCACCAAGGCCAAGGGCCTTGTTTTTCTTCCCCAAACCCTAAAGCACTTTTATTTTGTTCATAAATCCAACTAATTAAATCCGGTTCTAAGAGGACAAAGGCATTTAGACCATCTATAATACCATTAGCTAATTCTAGGGTTTCTTGAGAGTTACTTGATGATTTGAGGGACTGAGATAATTTTTGCAATTGCTCTCTAGTTAAATTTTGGGCGTTACTACTATCAAGAAGTTTTAAAAAAGAAGCCAAAGAATGGTTAGATTCAGCATTTTTAATCTGTTCCGTTGCTGTGGCGATCGCGGCATCAGTTTGATTTTCTTTTTGCCATCTTTTCCATTCTCCCTCAATGGTTTCTAAGGCCCGTAAAACTCTAGTTGCTTTTAATTTGGTTTCTAATTGTGCCTTGGTTTTATTAATATGTTCATCGAGAATGCGCTCAAAAATTTCTCCCGTTCCCGACTCAATCTCTTTCACCAGCATTCGATAAACTTGTTCTTTAGAACGAATTTTTCCCTCAAGGGTAATCTCAACAATAGAATCAATTAAGCCATGATAACGATTAGCAAGAGAATTAGTATCAGACATGATAGTGAATATATGACTCCTAAAATAGTTATAATAACTAACATCATCTCTGCAATCATAGCCTAAGCCTGAATGAACCCTGACGCGCTTCAAACTCTCCTCAATGCGATCGCCAGAGGAGAAATTACCCCCAATACTGCCCTAGACAAGCTTAAACATCTTAGTTTTGAACCCGTCGCAGACTTTGCCAAAATAGATCATCATCGTCACCTTAGGACAGGATTTCCCGAAGTGATTTGGGGGCCAGGGAAAACCCCCGAACAAATTGTGCAAATTATGACCACGATGGCCCATCATAGTCCCGTTGTCATGGCCACCCGCATTGAAACCGCGATCGCCGAACAACTCGAAGCCGAGATCCCCTCTTTAATTTACTATCCTACTGCTCGTATTTGCGCCCTGAAGACGGGTGAATTGCCATCTCAGGGGTTGGGAGTCATTTCCGTATTAACGGCAGGTACAGCCGATTTACCCGTCGCTGAGGAAGCCGCCATCACTGCCCAGTTATGTGGGTTTGAGGTACAACGTCTCTGGGATGTGGGGGTTGCGGGTATTCACAGGTTATTGAGTCATCGAGAATTAATTAGTCAAGCAGATGTGTTAATTGTGGTAGCAGGAATGGAAGGGGCCTTACCCAGTGTCGTCGCAGGGATGGTAGACTGTCCCGTGATTGGCGTGCCTACCAGTGTGGGTTATGGCACAAGTTTTGGCGGCGTGGCCCCTCTATTAACCATGTTGAATTCTTGTGCTAGTGGGATCGGTGTGGTGAACATTGATAATGGGTTTGGGGCGGCAATTTTAGCGGGTCAAATTTTGCGTACAGGACAGCGTTTACAGCGAAAAAAACCCTAAACCTTGGTTGAAAGGGTGATAGAGTTAGGGGGTGATGAGATGATCCAAAGGAGTTTGTAATAAATTGTTAAATACGAAAGGCGAACATCGCAGTATTCTGATAGCAGAGACAGCTAAATCATGGTTAATTCATAGAGTTTCAATCTATGCTGGACAAAATATTATACGCGGACTCAGGAACAGGTACGACTCAAGAAATGCTCAAAGTTTTGATGGATCTTCCCGCCATTAAAAAAGCATCCCTCAATATTCTGCACGTTGTCCCCCCCCAAATTACCACCGATGCGATCGCCGCTAAATGGGAAGAGGGAGGAAAAATGATCGCAGGTATCCTCGAAAACTTACAACTAGATCCCAGTCGTGTCTCTACCATGCTACGTCAGGGAGAACCCAAAGACACCGTTTGTCAAGTGGCCGATGAGATCAACGCCGATTTAATTATTATGGGATCACGGGGACTAAAACGCCTCGAAGCGATCCTCGAAAACTCCGTCAGTCAGTACGTTTTTCAACTCACCAACCACCCAATGTTGTTGGTAAAAGACGATATTTACGTCAAAAAGATCAAACGGGTAATGGTGGCCCTTGATAAGTCTTCCCCCGCAGACTATGCCCTAGAATTAGCCCTTTACTTATTACGGGACTACGGGGAAGCTGAATTGATCTTAGCGCGGGTTAATCCAGATATTAAACCCGAACTCCTGCCCCTCTCTAAAGCGGAAATGGATAATAACCCTATTGTAGCTGAAGCCGCAGCCAAAGCTAAACGAATGGGGGTTTCCTATCGTTGTGTGGTAACAGGGGGTCGTCCTGGGGAAAGCATTTGCCAGTTAGCAGAAGAGTATAACGCCGATCTCCTAATATTAGGATCACCTGATCGCCGTCCTTCTGTCGCTAAAGGGTTGCCTGATCTCGATCGCCTCCTCGGAACCTCCCTTTCTGATTATGTCAGGGTTAATGCCAATTGTCCCGTCTTATTAGCCCGCAAAGAGGGTATTTAGGTGATGGGGTGATGGGGTGATGGGATCATTAAGACAATTTTTCTCCTCACTCCCTCAAAGTTAAATCTTTGTAACAAGATGTTTCACAAAACGTCAGTTATGACGCAAAGTAATGGTTGAATCAGTCACATTCAAGGAGTTTATGACCCATGTTATCTGATACCCAAGTTCTCGTTGCCTTAGTTATTGCTTTAATTCCTGGCATTCTTGCTTTTCGCTTAGCCACGGAACTTTATAAGTAAACCGTTCGTTTAATAAAACAGATCCCTGCTCATCTCGACAACAAACCCCAGAGAAAATGATTTCTTAAGGTTTTTGTCCGAGATGAGTAGTCTATTATTAATCTGTGGTTTGTTTAGCTATGGTAATGTCTCGTCAACGTCGTTCCCGTCGTCAACCTCACCAAGGTTCCAACCCTGATCACCAATGGGTTGCCACTGAAATTACGGTAAAATTGGCTGTTAATGGGATTTTATCAGCCATTGCTGTGGTGACTTTGTTCAAATTAATTCCTTACCAGTGGTCACAACAGGCTAAACTCAAAGAAGTAGAAGTAGAAGTTCAAGAAACGGAAAGACGGGTTTCAGAATTAAGACAAGATTTTCGTCACAATTTTGATCCTTACCAAATTAAAAAGGTTATGCAAGAACAAAGTCCCCGTCTTCAGCCTACTCAACGGCGCATTTTTTGGTCAAATTAGCCCATGCTCCTCCAGAAATCGCCTTTGAGCTACAGGCAATGGATAGATAAGGGAAAGTTTATTTAAGTTTTTCCAAGATAGCCTGTAAAGGATTCGGTTTCAAGGTTTCGGGTTTGCTGACAGGAACAATATTCACAGAAGGTTGTAATAAACTATCATCAACCCAGGCAGAATAATGTTTTACCTCTGTTAAATTTTTGGTCAATTTAATTAAATCTAAATTGCCGCGCATAGCATAAATTTCTGGCCGTTGTTGTTGAGGCATATTCCAGGTACTAATTCCCCCTGGCCCACCCCCAAAACTATTGAGAGGAACACTATCAAAGGGACGTACAAAGCGATCACCTTTCCACACCCAATCTCTCCCCGGCCAATATAAAATAGCTTGCCAAGAATGGGGTTTTTGGGAGTCTTGATAAATTTCTGACCAAAGAATAGCCCCATTCTCTTTTAAAGTTGCCTTAAAACCGGACTGATAGACGATTTCATAGCGTCCTTTAGGAATTTGATAATCTTGAGGCGACCACCATAACACCTCAAGGGTTTTCCCTGTCTCAGCAGGTTTCAGGGTAGCATCTGGAGTCCCATCTAACAAACTAGAATATAACTTAATTTCCTCTTTTGGGATCTTGGCTTGTAACTTAAACTGCCAACATTGCCAACTCTCAGCAACCTGGACTTTTTGCCATTTTACCTGACAAACACCATTCCCCGTAGCAACCCATAATTTGTCTTGATACAAGGCTAATTTCTGGGGAATGACCCCAATAAGAGGACTATTTCGCGGATTATAGGATTTAATAACCTGAGACTTAGGATCATAGGAAACCAGTCCCATTCCCCCTAAGTAGGGGTTTCCCTCACCACTAATTTGTGTCCCTAACCAAAAAATTAGTCCAGTTGAGGTTTTGGCGATCGCTAGATCATTAATTTGTGCTTTGGCTAATTCTGGGGGTTGAATCAGGCTAATTTTCTGCAATTTAGGGTCATAAGTCACAAGGGTAGCAATTCCCCCGTTGCCTTCCCCTTGTTCTGGGGAAATAGCCCAATAAAAGCGATCTTGGTCAATAATACTAGCTGTAATGGCGGGGATACCCAATTGAATTCCGGTTTTTTTCGCTTTAACTTGGTCTAGGGTGTATAAAATCTGACGCTGAGGCTGATTATTATCCGGTTGAATCAGTTCTAAAATAACTTGTTTGGGTTCAACTTTAAAATCGGGAAAAGGATTAGGATCAAGAAACACCCGATATTGATAGGATTTTCCTTGCCATTCCAGGGTTTTATAGGGAGGATCACCTAATTGTGCGATCGCATCTTCATAGGTTTTCGGCGGAGTTTCAGCCGGTTTATAGGTTCCTTTCTTCACGATCCAACTTTGATTTCCCTGACAAAAAATAAAGTCATAGTAAGCACTTTTAAAAGTAATTGTCTCCTCAGTTTCAATAATATCTAGGCTTTGCCAATGACGATAAATTTCTTCCTCTCCCTTGATTTTAAACATCGGAGGAGATGAAGGAGGAGAAGGACAGTTTTGCTCGGAATTAACCCCTGATTGTTTGGGGTCGCTACAACTATTGAGTAACCAAGCAAGACTGAAAAGAGCGATGAACAGTTTCATGATAAAAATGTTATCTTACCAAATCGACTTGGGAATTTGTCAAGGTAATCTTTACATTTAGAAAAATAGTTCACCCCTTCAATTCCTCTAAATACACAGTCCATTTAGCTGCCAAGGGAATTTCCGTAAAAAGAATTTTAATGGATGGGGTATTTTGCTCGAAAAAACTAAATTGTATTGCGGCTTTTCCTTTGGTTGGTAACTCCGTTAATTCAACGATTCGATCATTGATTAACAGTTGAATATTGTCAATATCATTTAAAGAAAAATTAGGTAAATTATCAGGAATAAAACGACCAGGTTTACCCCAAGTTATTTGTTTTCCTTTTACCCCAATAATGGCATATATATCATATTTAGCTTGGTCGAATTTTTCCGCCCATCGACCATAAGCTTCTAATTTTTGATATTCATTCCAGCCACTCCAAGCTAACCCAAAGAAAACCATGAGTAAAGGCAACCATAAAAGACCTCGTTCCATTGTTAAATTTCCTAGACTAAGAAGATGATTAGAGACTGTTGATCAATAAAATTTTAAGCCAAAAACCTCTCAATTACTTCTCTAAAATTTCAAAAACCCTCTTCAGGGGGTATCAATGTCCCCTCAAATTATGGTAAATAGAAACAGTGAAAGCGGTATGGTCGTTCATAAGAACCCTTAGGTTAATGAAACTAAAACAAAGTTTTTGGCCCCAAATCTTGAGAAAAGTTGGGCATTTGTGGAAAACAAGTATAGTCATGAGCATAATCATGACCCTGTCTATTAGTTTGTGTGGAGCAACCTGGAGCCAACCTAACACAAATTCGATGTTAATTAGCGTTTTAGCCCAGGGGAACGCTATTACTGACCCCAAGGCTATCTTACGCTATGCCTTACCCATTGATAGCGAACCCATTCGTAAAGTACAAGAGGCGATCGAAGATATTTCCAATCATCTTCGGGGGAAGCGTTGGCCCCCCATTGCTAAAGATGTAAAGACAGCTTCGTTTTTGTTAACTTTACGGAGTGAGCAAATTGTGGCAAGCGTTCCTAGCGATCGCCAACCCCAAGCAAAAACTCTCCTCGAAGACATTAAAACAGGGGTTACAGAACTTCAAGAGGCGGTAGATAATAAGGACAGGGCAGAGGTTGGGTCAAAACGACGGGCCATCCTTAATCAAATTACCGATCTTGAAGATTTGATGGTGGAAGGGTTCCCCTTTGAAGTGCCTGGGGAATATGCTGACTTACCTCAGTTGAAAGGACGGGCTACGGTAGAAATTGAAACCACCAAAGGTAATCTTACCCTAGTGCTAGATGGTTACAGTGCGCCTGTCAATGCGGGAAACTTTGTGGACTTAGTTCAACGGGGTTTCTACGATGATTTACCGTTTATTCGCTCAGGGGATGATTTTGTCGTACAAGCGGGGGATCCCCCAGGGGCAGATGCTGGGTTTATTGACCCAAAAACGGGAGAATATCGAGCAATTCCTTTAGAAATTTTAGTAAGAGGCGATCAATCACCGATCTATGGGACGACTCTTGAAGAGTTAGGGATTTATTTACCTGATTTAGTCCTTCCTTTTAATGCTTATGGGGCTGTGGCTTTAGCCCGTCCCAGTCTCGATCCTAATGGGGGATCATCACAATTTTTCTTCTTTAAGTTTGATAATGAATTAACGCCTCCTGGCTTTAATTTAATGGATGGTCGTTATTCTGTGTTTGGCTATGTGGTTGATGGCAAAGAGGTGTTAGAAACTATCACAGACAAGGATAAAATTGTTTCCGCTAAAGTGATCGATGGGTTAGATAATTTAGTCGAACCCCAAGCTAGTTAAAACTGTTACAAAATTACTAAATAGAGACATGATATTTGTTCGTGTCTCTATTTTTTTCTTTCCTGTTTCCTTATTTCACAGTTAACTTTAAATTAATATTATTGAGGTTATTTAATACCTCCTCAAATTTTTTCTTCCGTTGAAATTTTCGGCAACATTAAAACATAGCGATAGCCCGATTCAGGAGAACCTTGAACAATGATTTTACCGCCATGACTCTCGGTTAAGTAACAACTCAATAATAAACCGAGCAACTCTTGAGAACTCTTACCAGGGAGTTGGTTAGTTTGTTCTCCATAAATCATTTTTTCGAGAGACGAGGCACTTAAAACATGGTCTCCGACAGGGTTTGCCACCGTATCACCTTGATGTAAAGCAGCCAAAGAATTATGGAGTTGAGTTAATTCATGCTGGTTAGATGAAGGATATAAATTAACTTGGGGTAAACCATCCCCCAACCAGGGATGAGACACCCAAACCGCAATATTCAGGGTTTTACTGCGACGGGAAACATGAACGCGAATTTCTCCCCCCACTTCCGAAGATTCTAAAACACTAATCATCAAATAATATAAGGCTTGTCGTAGGATTTCTTTGTCTAACAACCAAATCCGTTTACCTGGTTCTACAGATAAACGCAGGGTTTGCCGTTTCTGATTAGCCACTTCGCAAAGACTATTAATCGCTTGCTGAGAGAGCATTTCAATATTAACGGGATTGAGGTGTAATTGGGACAGGTTATCATTGGTCATCCCTAATTTGAAAATTTCCTTGACCAATGAGTTCATCTGTTGACCACTATTATGAATAATCTCTAGGTATTCTTTTTGTTTGTGACTTAAACTGCCAAATATGCCACCCTGCAAAACACTAGACATTCCAATCACAGAGGTTAAGGGGGTTCGTAGTTCTTCTATTAACTGTCGTAATAACTTTAGTTTAATACTACTGATAGAAGCTGCGGCCGTTGATGATAAGATTCCTTCATTGTCGGGAGTTACTTTGAGGTTTGGTTGTGCTAAGGTCAGCCATTCATCATCTTGAGGGGACTCACGTTTGAGAAGATGATTCCGCTCAAATTCCCGTAAACACCAACGGGCAGTTAAGGTTAAAAATTCTAAGTCTCTAGGGGTAAACTGGCGAGGGACTAAATCCATCACCCCTAAAGCTCCGATACATTCCCCTTCTGCTGTGATTAAGGGAGTGCCTAAAAATGCCCGAATTCCATAATGTTGCACTAAGGCACTACGAGCAAAAATCGGATCTTGTAAGGTATCATTGATGACTAAGGGTTGTTCACTGTCAACAATATAGGTGCTAAAAGCTTCTTGGCGAGGAATGCGTCGAGATGATGCCAATTGATTCATCAAGCCTAATCTTGATAACCCGACGGCTGACTTTAGCCAGAGGTCATCCTTAACCATTGTCCCTAAAATACAGATAGGGGCTTCTATGAAGCGAGCAGCAGTTTGGGTGGCTTCCTCAAAGATGGGAATGGTTTCAGTGTCCAATAGTCCTAACTGTTTTAAGGTGTTGACTCGCTTTTGTTCTCGCACTGCGGGACTCAAGCCATCCAAACGACAAAAAAGACGATTGGTTGCGCTGAGCATACTGACATTTACCCCTAAATTTACTGCTTGCACTTGCATCACAAAATCCCACTTAATCGAGGTTTAGAGAAACTACGGAAATATAATCTGAACGGGAGGCAAATGATAATTTACCCCTTGCTCAGAACAGATTGAGAGCGTTATCTTGTCTTTCTCTCTGCTAGTTTTAAAGTTCCCCAAAATCTTCCTTAACAAACATATTGGTCAAAAATTTCCCAGAATAATCCATGAATTCGTAAAAATACGGCGGGTTATTTCAGGGAAATAGATGATTTGATTGGCTTAACAGCTAGATTTACTTAAGTAATTTGCGGAGTTCACACAATCTTTAATAAGAATTTCGGATAATACCTTATTTCCTCCTTTCCACCAGTAATATAGAGGCAATTCATGAATTGCCTCTACAGTGTTTTGTCTCTAAACTAATCTCAAATTTGGATAATGGGCCAAAATATCGTCGGTGGTTAAGGTGTCGGCTTCTGCTTGGGGAGTCCAGAGAATTTCCATGGCCAATAAACTATCGCCTCCCATACCTGCAATTTTTTGCAGTGCTGAACGTAAATCTTCTGCTTCATTAATGGTCGGCAGTTCTAATTTTCCGGCAACTCCCACAATTAAAGACACCACAATATACTCACGGGACTCCGTTAATAAGGATGACTCTTGTGTCCCTTCTAATAAGTTGCTTGGCGCACTCTGTCTCAATTGGTTATTGACATTAGATAGGGTTTCTGCGGTGAATTTACTCCTTTCTGTCAAGGCCATTTGATTGAACTTGCTTTCTGCTGCATTCATAGAAGCTGTTTGTGCTTCGCTCAACCCATAAACCCAATATTCGGGGTGACGGAGTAACGCAAGACTGGCTTCTTGCAGTACCATAGCGCGTCCGACTGCGGTATCGGTATCTGCTGTTTCGGCTAGTTCATTGAGTTCTTTTTGAAGATAACGTCCACTGGCTAATAATCCTACTTGAACTTTAGCCACAGAGACTTGAAGATAGTTATCCTCGTTTCCGTTCCCTTGTCCACTTAGATTGCCTACAGTTTTAATTAAAAAGTTAGCCAAAGCAATGAAAATGAGAATGGTGAATAAACTCCCAAAACCGCCAAACCCAAAGAAGGGGATTAAGAAGGGAAAGCCAAACCCTCCCCCACCATAACCATAACCTCCTCCACGATAACTCCCACCAGGAGAGCTATAGCTACGACTAGGACTTCTAAATGATCCCCCGCCTATTCGACCCCCACTACGGGCGGCTAAGGCACTGCTAATGTCCCCTAGAGACAAGATTAGGACTAGGCTAAGAATGAGTAAGGATTTCAAAAAAGGCTTGAGTTTGTTAAACATACAACAATAGAGATGATTTCGATACTAATGGGTTACAATTCCTTTGAACCCTATTTATAGTGTAACGAGATTCTTATTCTTGAGGCCCAAGCTGCCTAAACTGCAATTGTTCCATAGTTCCCTAAAAATGTGAAAGATGACGATTCGTTTATTAGTTCTTGATATTGATGGAACCATTGCTGGCAAATCTAACACTGTCAGTCAATCGGTTAAAGATGCGATTAAATTGGCTCAAACTCAAGGAATTCAAGTGGCTTTGGCAACGGGGAGAATGTATTATTCTGCTCTACGGTTTCATGGGTTAATTGCCTCTGAATTACCGATTATTGCTTATAATGGGGCCTGGATTCAATGTCCCTTGACGGGTATTCGTCATCATCATTTTCCCGTTTCTCCTGATATTGCTTTACAGTTATTGGACTATTTTGAACAACCTCATTGGCTGAAAAAATTAGAGGTTCATTGTTATATTGATGATCGTTTATATGTTCGAGAGTTTACTGCTAGAACGGAAGTTTATCGGAAACGCTCAGGCATTGAGCCAATTGTAGTAGAAGATTTACGCTCCATTGTTGCTTTGGAAACCACAAAGGTTTTAGCCATTGGGAAGTCTCAATTAATGGGTAAGTTATTATCTGATTTACGACAGCGTTATTCCCGTGATCAGCTTTATGTTACTCAATCAACCCCAATTTATTTTGAAGCGACTCATCCCAACGCAAATAAGGGGTTTGGTGTGAAGTTTTTGGCTGAAGAATTATTACAATTAACCTCTGATCAAGTGATGGCGATCGGCGATAATTTTAATGATTTGGAAATGTTACAATATGTGGGGCTAGGTATTGCTATGGGTGATGCACCGAAAGAGGTGAAACAGGTTGCTAAATGGGTTGCTCCTGATGTAGAATTTGATGGCGTGGCTAAGGCTATTCATAAATTTTTATTAAGTTGAAAAAAATCTTAAATTTTTCGTTTCAATGATCCACAGGGTTGCGGTTTGTGGTATTATGTTTCATAATGGAAATTGTTTGCTTTTATGGTTACATCGTAATATTCCCATTATGAAGCATTAAATTTAATTAACTCACACTTTTCGGGATAATGCAACCCCTTGGCAAAATTTTTTGATTAGAAAATGTCAGAAACTAGGCGCGATAATTATTAGATTTGCTAAAGTTGATAAAGTTTATTAATATGTTTATTGACGCTAGAGAATGGAAAGATATATAATTCAAGCTAGTCGAAATGTTTTTAAACCAAAATAATCAAAGGAAAATGAGCATGATGTTTTACACAGTAATTCTCAGAGAAAGTTCAGGTTATTGGGTTTCATTATGTCTCGAAAATGGATTAGTTGGACAAGGAGAAACACCAGAACAAGCTATTGATAAACTTAAAGAAGCGATAGAATCTTTTTTAGAAGTTTATCGCAGCGAAGACAATGTTTATTCCAGTCCAATTCATATTGATGAACTTCATGAATTCTTAACCATCGAAGATCCTGAATCTTCTGAAACCTACGAACTGAGAAAAGTTTATGCCTAAAAATATTCCTTCTCTCAAACCTAAAGCACTAATTAAAATTCTAGAAAAAGGAGGCTGTAAATTTCATCGAGAAGGAAAAGGAGATCATCGTTTATATCTTCGAGAAGTTGATCAAAAGCGTCGAATCGTTCCCATAGATATAGGTGCAAAAGAAATGTCTCCTGCTTATGTTTTGCGTATTTTTAGACAATTTGGTTTTACAGATGAAGAAATTGAAAATTTGTTAAAACAATTGATTTATAAACACTCTTTAAGACTCAGGAAATTGACCCTCTCGGACTTCTTTGGCAAATTCCCCAACCGCCTCAGTAATAATCTCTCTTAAATTAACATAAGACTTAGCAAAAGGAGGTTTTTTAGGGGACAATCCTAATAAATCTGCGGTAACTAATACTTGACCATCACAGTCCGGCCCTGCACCAATCCCAATGGTAGGAATCGGAATTTTTGCGGTAATTGCTCTTGACAATTGGGACGGAATATGCTCTAATACTATGGCAAAGGCTCCCGCTTCAGATAATGCGATCGCCTCTGAAAGAATGCGCTCGGCTTCTGCTTCAGTTTTGCCCTGTTGACGATAGCCCAAACGATGGACAGATTGAGGCGTTAACCCGACATGGGCCATGACAGGAATACCAATATCAGTTAATCGGGCCACGGTTTCTACTGCGGCAGGGTGTCCCCCTTCTAATTTAACCCCTTGCACCCCTGTTTCTTTCAAAACCCTTCCTGCGGCATGAATGGCTTGACTGACGCTTTCCTGATAGCTTAAAAAGGGTAAATCGCAGACAACTAAAGCCCGTTTGACCCCACGACGCACAGCGGCCGCATGGTGTAACATTTCATCAAGAGTAACGGGTAAGGTTGTGTCATGGCCGAGGGCAACCATGGCCAAAGAATCCCCCACTAAAATAATATCAATTCCGGCCATATCTAACAGTTGAGCAAAGGCATAATCCCAAGCCGTTAAAACTACCAGGGGACGGCCTTGCTGTTTCCATTCAATCAGTTGTTGCGTTGTAAGTGGCATGGAATTAAGTACCGTGACAACAATATTTTAACAGAAGGGTAAGGGTCAACGGCCGTTGACCCCTACATTTATTCTTTAACGGCTTCGAGAATTCGAGAATAATAAAAATTGGTGCTTGTCATACCTTCACGTTTAATTTTAAAGCCATTACTTTCTAAGATTGCAATGATATCTTTTTCTTTGTGTTGATAGGCGCGAGTGGTTTTACTAGGGCCAGGAAAAAATTCACCAATCTTTTTAAGAAGGGTTAAACAAAGGGTTTTGGGTGCAAAACTTAGGATTAAACGAGATTCAGCTAAAGAGGCTAAATGAGTGATCATTTTAGCTGCATCTTCTTGAGGATAATGAATTAAAACATCTAAACAAATAACGGTGTGATATTTACCTGTTAACCCTTCTAAATCCTGCACCGAAAAAGTTACATTATTCGCATTTTCTAAGGTGCTTTTTGCTCTTTCTGTTGCCTCTTGTACCATTTTTTCGGAAATATCACTGGCAAAAATTTTCGCCCCAGATTTTGCTAGAGGAATGCTTAAACTTCCTACCCCACATCCAGCATCACAAATCGATAAATCTGCCAAGTTTCCATCAGTTTCTAACCAGTCGATTACTGTATCAATGGTTTGTTGATGTCCTAGGCGAATATTTTTTTGAACTTTGTTAACTTCCCCATCGCCATAAATTCTGCGCCAACGGTCGAATCCTGTGGCGTTAAAGTAATCTTTGACAATGGTTTTGTCGTCGGTGGTGGTATTCATAGATGTAAAAGTAGTTGAGATAATTTAGGACAACTTTCTATTGTATCGTTCCTTCGTCCTCACCTAAGTAATGACACAAATTCGTGCCAAACTTTGTTATGTTAGATCAAAAAAGACATTAAGAAATGTAAGGATTTTCATGGCGGATCAACTGATACGAGCAATGGCAGCAGATGGCGGTATTCGGGCAGTCGGTATCATTTCTACCCGACTCACAGAAGACGCAAGACAACGACACAAGCTTTCCTATGTGGCGACTGCTGCTTTGGGACGGGCGATGACTGCGGGCCTCTTATTAGCGTCTAATATGAAACGAGAAGGCTCCCGTGTTAACCTCAGAATCAAAGGTAATGGCCCCTTGGGGGGGTTGTTAGTGGATGCGGGGTTAGATGGGACGGTAAGGGGTTATGTCGCTCATCCTGATGTGGAATTACCCCCTAACCCTTTGGGTAAATTGGATGTGGGAAGGGCGATCGGCAACGAGGGTTTTCTCTATGTGGTACGAGATATTGGTTATGGTTATCCCTATTCCAGTACAGTTGAATTAGTATCTGGGGAAGTGGGGGACGATGTGACTCATTATTTAGCGACTTCTGAGCAGACTCCTTCGGCCTTATTATTAGGGGTATTTGTGGGGTCAGAAGGGGTGACAGCAGCCGGGGGCTTGCTATTACAAGTTATGCCTAAAGCGGCTAGAGATGAAGAATTAGTGACTGTCTTAGAGTCCCGTGTGGGCAAACTTTCAGGGTTTACGCCACTGTTAAGAGCAGGGAAAACTTTACCGGATATTTTCGAGGAATTATTGGGGGATTTAGGGTTAGTTATTTTCCCAGAAGTTCAGATGTTGCGCTTTGATTGTCGTTGTTCTTTTAGTCGAGTTTTAGGGGCTTTAAAATTACTGGGAGAAGTGGAATTACAGGATATGATTGAAAAGGATGATGGGGCAGAGGCAACTTGTGAATTTTGTGGAGAAATTTATCAAGCTAGTCGTCATCATTTAGCCCAATTAATTGAGGATTTACAGGCGGAATCTGTTTGATTAATTAGGTTTTGCTGAACCTAGGATGTTAAACTATTGGCAATTATACACTTGAACCCTAAAGGGTTAAGCTATATAGACAAAGCCCGTCTGCACGGGCTTATAATTAGGCTGTTTATACAGCCTTTGTTCTTTTTTGTAGAATCAGCCTTGAGGCTGTATTTCGGTGTTAATTTTAGACTTACCAAGTAACTTTCCCATCTAATTTTTTACTCTTATTTTTACCGATTCCTTTGACTTTTTTTAAGTCTTCTAGAGAAGTGAATTTTTGAGTTTGACGGGCTTCAATAATTCTAATTGCTAATTGTTCTCCCACTCCTGGTAAGGTTTCTAATTCTGCTTGTGTGGCTGTGTTTAAATTGATAATTTTTGTTTCATTATCTTGTTTTTCTGTTTCTAATAGATTAGGGCAGTTTTGATCATCTTTTTTGATTTTATTATTGATAAATTCAGGAATACCCAAGGTGGAATTATTATATAATTTCTCAAATTCTTTCAGATAATGAGCAGTAATTGTCGGATTTTTAATTATTATTAATGTCTCATCATTTTGAAAGTTAGCTGAGGCTGACCAATTATGAGAACCTGTAATTATCATATTATCATCAATAATACCAAATTTATGATGGAGTTTATCTCCTTTGGGAAGGTTAGAAATGCCAACGGTATTAATGTTTTGTGTCCAAGGTTTATTATCTTTTTCATATTGACAGTTATTACTGACAGCAACCCCTAACATATCTAACCCTTCGCTGTAACTCCGAAAGGCAAATTCTGGATCAATTAATGCTTTAATTTCTACAGCTTGATTATGTTTGTTTTCGAGAATATTAGCAAGTTGTTGTTCACTAAATACAAATAGGGCTAAATTAACTGAGTTTTGTGCCTTATTTAAGGTTTCGCCAATTAATCCATTGGTTGTAATTTCCCAATTGTCTTTTGATGAATTGGGGGAAAATTTAACCGTAACTTGTGATGTGCCAATGGTTAATTTTTTGGGTGATCGTGGGGGTTTATTGATGCCAAATTTACTATCTTTTTTTCCTCCCATTCCATCGCCCCACATCAGATTAAATTCTTCGGTAAAAATTTGAGCTAATTCTGAGGATTGAATCTTAAGTAAATTGTTAGCATTGCCTCTGGTTTCTGGGGCATCAAAATCACCATGAACCCCGCTTAAGGTAAAATTAGCAGAACTTATAATTACTATTTTCCCATCAACAATCATGAATTTATGGTGCATTAAACCAGTTCCTTTTGAACCATCTTCTGTATCATCAATAATTGGTATATTACCTTGATTTAAAATAGTTAAGGCATCCCGTTTATTCAGTTCTTCATCAGTAATTAGTTTGTTGTTATCAAGGTCAATAAATTCAAAATATTGGTCATATCTTTGTTTCTCCCTTGCTTCCATTTGAGCAACTATTTCTGGAGTAAACTGACTAATAGACTGGTTATAGCTATTTTCTAAAATAACACGAACTTTAACCCCTTTTTTAGCTTGTTTAACTAGGGCTTTTGCTAGGTTTGGCAACCGAAATTCTTGAACGGCCATATCAACGCTTGACTGGGCAGAATTCAGAGTATTAATGAGAATATCTTCTAAATTATCCCCAGGACGGTTAATTTGACGATAGGGATCGGTATAATCAGCCCCTTTAGCTTGATTTTGGTTAAAATAAACTTGAATTAAGGAATCTTGGGGTAAAGGTTGAGGTCGCTCAATTTTAAGGGAAGGATTACACGCAATTAATCCCCAGAATCCCAGGATAAATGATAAGATAAATAGGACTGTTTTTTGATAAAATCGTTTCATTATCCCTTTCTTCCCAAGCAAATTAACTCATCTCATGAACTAAAAAATACAATAAATGCTAACTCCTTTACCTATTGTATCGAACATTGTGAGATAATAAGATTAGTCAAAACTAAAAATAATTCTTAAGTTTCTAAGCCTAACTAATTGAAGATAAGGGCGGGTTAGTTTGACTTATTTGTAGAAATCATAGATTTTAACAAAAACCCGCCCCTACAAACAAAACCCAGGTTTATTAATTTTCAATTGTCAGAGAAATCGACTCAATAATCAACTATGGATTTACTGCGATCGCTTCCCATTGGACTCTATCTTGAAAAACCCCTAACTTGGTTACATAAACTCGATCCTAGGGTCAAATTAATTTGGTTAATGTCCTTTTTACTTGCCCCTATTTTATGCAATTCCGAGTGGCGATTAGTATTAGTAGGATTATTGATAATCTTAACCTTAATTGCGCGAATTCCTTTAAGAGTTTGGCGACAACAAATGGGCTGGTTAATCATGTTATCTATCCTAGTTTTTCTTATTACAGCTTTAGCACCTGATGGTTTAGCTGTTACCTCTCAACCTAGACTTTTAGAGAGTAATTTATCTCTCCCTCAACCAACCTCATATAGTTATGTTTTATTAGACAAAAAACCCTTATTTATTACCCGTCATTCCCTCGACTTGGGCATTAGAATTAGCACCTTGATTTTTATTCTAATTTATAGCACTAATCTTTATTTATTAACCACAGCACCAGAAGAAATTACCGCCGGATTAGAAGATTTACTGGAACCCTTACGCCGTTTCAAAATTCCGATTACAGAAATTATATTAACCTTAACCCTTTCTTTGCGATTTATTCCCTTAGTCTTAGAGGAAGTTCAAAACCTAATTAGATCGATTCGGACTAGGGCAATTAATTGGCAAAAATTGGGGATTAAACGCAGTTTACAAGTTTGGTTAGTTGTCGTTGAAAAACTCTTAGAAAACTTATTAATGCGGGCCGAAGAAATTGCAATTGCCATGGAAATTCGGGGGTTTACGAGTCCGAATGAACATCGAGTACAATGGCATCAATTACGCTTAATTCAAGGAGATTGGATCGCTTTAGGAATGTTAATTCCTTTTTGGTATGCGCGGTTTATTTGGGGATAAATGTAAATTTAGAAAATGTTCAAGTCTTTAATTTACTTTATCTTAGCGGGGCTTTGTGAAATCGGCGGCGGTTATTTGGTTTGGTTATGGTTGAGAGAAGGAAAAAGTATTAAATTCGCCTTGGTTGGCTGGCTAATTTTAATGATTTATCTCTTAATGTCGGGGTGAAGACCCCCGTTACACGGATGTTAGCGGTGGGATGAAACCCCGACCAGTAAACAAACCGCGCAGCGTCCATACTTTCCCTCTTGACATCTTGTGCTACAGGACTTAGCATAATAATATAGTTGTTTGAGGTCGAAAAACAATGATTGTCTTAGAGATGAAAGGGGTAATCAAGCCCAATCAAGCTAATGCTATTGACGATGCTATTAG